>DATDRI010000290.1:0-3118 GCA_035291825.1 Vicinamibacteria bacterium
TTGGTGCCATACGTACCGGTGAAGTAGCGGGCCACCATGGATAGGGCTTCGTATTTCTTCCGGAACTCGGCGGTGATGCCCGGAGGGATGTGACAGTCCACGCAGCGAACCTCGCTGTGCGTCGACGTCTGCCAGGAATCGAAGTAGGGCTGCATGACGTGACACGAACCGCAGAAGGAGGGCGTGGAGCTGAGCTCCGCCGAGACCGCGATGACCACGAGCCCGAGGGCCACTAAGAGAGCCGCGACGAGACCGGCCGCCCGCGCCCGGCGGTGGCGAAAGGCTTTCGCGGCGTCGCTGGCCTCGGGCATTAGGTCTCCTTCTTCTGGCGTCTCAGGCGAACCAGAATGGCGACGGTCAGCAAGATGTAGAACCAAAAGAGCACCAAGCCCAGGCGACGGAGGCGAATGTCCGAGAGCTTGTCGTAGATCTCGCTCTGCACGTCCTCGGCTCCAGAACGCGCGCTCAGAGTGAGAGCCGTGACCTGCTCGACGTCCAGCGAATGCATGACCGGATAGGCCTCCAAGAGGTGGGTGTTGGCCAACTCGAGCCGGGCCCGGTAGTCTCCCACGTCGAGCGGAATCCGCTCCGCCTCTTCGATGAGCTCACCCGCCCGCTCGATCTCGTGAACCGTGGCCGATTGAAGGGCGAGGAGTCGACGGCCCGTTTCGGCCGGCGGCGAGCCGCTCTCGTGGCATTCCAGGCAGACCCCTTCCGCCAGCTCCGTGCCCGCCGGGCCTATGGCATGGTTCCCATGACAGCTGGCGCACTCTGGAAGGCCGGCCGCGTCCATCGCTTCCTTGTGAACGCTTCGTTCGAAGTACTCGCGAGCGCTCCCGTGACATTGTCCGCAGACCTTGGCCACGTCGCCGAAACCCGGGGGGGAGGCCCCATGCACCCCATGGCAGCGCGCGCAGTTGGGTGCATTCGGGTTCGCGTCTTCGAGAAGCGCCTCGCCATGCACACTGCCCCGGTACTCGTCGAGAACATCTGCCGACAGACGATAGTCCGCCATCAGCTCGGCGTCCGCGTGGCAGTGACCGCAGGTCTCCGGAACGTTGACCCGGAAGATGGGGCTCTCGGGATTGCTGGCCGAGCGGACCTCGTGGGCTCCGTGGCAGTCGGTGCACACCGCGACACGATCGTCCCCCTCCGCCAGCTTCCGGCCGTGCCCGGAGATCTGATAGAGCGCGAACTGGTCGATAGGAAGGTTGTACGGTCGCATGGCTGTCGGATCGGCATGACAGGAGGCACAGAGGGCAGGAATGTCCTCACGGCTCGGCACACCTCGATAATCTCCACTGTGCGCACGTTCCTCGTCGAGGCTCTCGGGAACCCCCCCGTGACAACTCTCGCAACCGATGCCCTCTCTCGAGTGGACGCTCGCCTCCAACTGCACACGTTCCGCGGGGTGACACGTGACGCATACCGATTGTGGCTGAACAAGCGCCGCGAAGAGAATCCAGGTCATGACGCGCGGGTCCGAGCGATCATGGAGCTCCTATGTTCTGCAGAGCCACGCCGTATATAGTGAGCACCACCCACAACAAAAAAGCCAACGTACCGATTGTAACGACGGTTGCCCTCTCTCGCATCGTCTTTCCCGGCGAGCGATCCACGAACGGCCAGAGCACGAGCAACACAACCGAAGCCAGAAACAACGTTCCCTTGAGCAAGTCCGGCAGCCTGCCCAGCAAGACGTCCACCAGCACGTGCGGCGCCAACAAGTACCATGGCGGTTGAACCTCGACCGGCGTTGACAGCAGATCGATCTCCGGATAGAAGGGGACCGGCTGTATCACCGCCAAGCTCACCAGCACTCCCACGATAAGGACGACCAAAGTCGCCAGGTTATAGAGATAGTCCCGATACTGGCGCCGGCCGCCAACGTTCGTAGGAGAAGCGGCCTCCGTGAGACCGACCCGCCGAACTGTCGCGAAGTTGAAATAAAGGAGCACGAACACCGCCGCCGGCAGAATCAGGATGTGAAGAATATAGAAACGACTCAGGGTCGCCGCCCCGATCTCCTGTCCCCCCACGAGAAAACCCAGGAGCGGACCGATCAGCGGGAGCGTGAAAATCAGCTCGGCCCCGCGGACGGTGCTCCAGTACGAGATCTGATTCCAGGTAAGAAGGCGGCCGGTAAGATCCGCGTGCATCGCTAGCAGTAGGAGCAGCGCCCCGCTGATCCAAAGCAGCTCACGTGGCTTCTTGTAGACACCCCCGAAGAAGAACCTGACTATTCGAAGGATGAGGATCGCAACGAGGAGTTGCCCACCCCAGCGGTGCGTCTGATGGATGAGCCATCCGAAGTTCACATCCCGCAATATGAAGCGAATGCTCTCATAGGCTTCGCTGGGCGACGCACGATAGTAGAAGGCAAGAAGCACTCCACTCACGACTTGAAAAAGAAAAAACAGAACCGCCAGGGGACCCAGCACGCGTGGCCACTCCGCATAGGAAGACACCGGCTTGGCGAGCGCCTCGCGAACCGCCAGACGGAGCGGCTTCTTGGTATCGACCTCGACGTAGAAAAGGCCCAGCGACGTCAGAAGCGCGAAGAACTCGGTAAGGTTGACCCGTGCCTCGAACCAGTCGAGAAGCGCTCCTCTTCCGTGGGCCCCACGCGTTTGTTCCGGCTTGTCGCTCATCATCCCAGGTAGATCAAGATCTCGTCCCCTCGAACTGAGGTCCGATACTGTTCCAGCCGGCGGCGAGGTAGACCGGAGGCCACCTGACCACTAGCATCGAAAACCCCCGCGTGACAGGGGCACACGAAGACCTTCCGCTCCCGAGACCAATCGAGCACACACTGCCGGTGGGTACACACCGCCGAGAGCGCCACCACCTCCTGCTCCGAGACTTTCACCACATAGAGCGGGCGACTTCCGTGGCGGACGAGCCGACCCTCACCCACGCCAAGCCCGGAGAAGGAGGCCGCGGGAACGATGCGGTCGATGGCAGAGCCGACGCGCGGACTCTTGAGAAAGGAAAACACCACTCCCCCACCGGCGAGTCCCCAAAGCGAGAGAAAGCTCCGCACCAGCCAGCGAAGCAGACGTCGACGAGATGGTGAGTACCCGCCGCTATCGTGCGGATCCGTCATGACCTCAGCCCC
>DATDRI010000291.1:0-7812 GCA_035291825.1 Vicinamibacteria bacterium
GACACACGCCTCGCATGATCGCGTATTCGGCCAGAGTGCCGCCGGGATGGACGATGACCCCGTGCTGGCGGATGGTCTCGATCTTTTGGCGGAGGAAACCGTCGTCGAGAAGCGCCGAGGTTCCGTAGGACATTTTCCAGAAATCGATGTAATCGCCGGACATGGCCAGCAGATCGCTGGTGGCGGCCGGGCCCTGGCACTTGTCCAGGATCATCGTCACCCCACGGGTGCGTGGTTTGCGAGAGCGAGCGGCCAGCTCGGGAAAGATGGATGTCCAGGCTTTGGTCATGAATGTCTTCCTCTCATCCTTTGTTGTGTGCGGGCTCGGCGACCGCTACCAATTGGCGAAGGGCCGCCTCCACCATGCCCAGGTCGGAGCCCCAGGGCGTCACCGCAACCTTGCCCTCGAGCTCGGACGCAAACTCGAGGAGGCAGCACTTGACGAGCGTCGGCTCGCCGCGGGCTCCCGCCAATCGACGGGGGCAGAGCTCGATGCGCTGCGGTTCGTCACCGTAATAATGACGGTGGAACTGCAGGCTGCGCTCGCACCCGATCATCGTCCAGTCGCGGCGTGGCGGGCGTTCGTCCAGAAAATAAACCGGCGCCCCCAGGCCCTCCAGCCCGCCCGAGCGGCAGGGCAGAAGGAAAGCCGAGGGAGAGTGGCCGGCGGCCAGGTCGTTGAGGTCGATGCGCTCGAGCTCGAGGCGGATAGGGGGCAGCTCCGCGTAGCTGAGCACGTGCCGGGCCAGGTCGAAGAGCTTGGGTGGGTCGGGCGGAGAGACTTCGACGACGCAGATCACGAGCGGATCGGGATGAAGAATGAAGTTCACGTGCTCGTATTTTCCGCGCACCACCAGCGTTCCCTCGGAACCAACGCCGGCTCGGTAAGCCTGATCGGCAAGCGCCGAGGGGTTGGAAGTATCGGCGTCCGCTGCTTCCACGAACAGGCATTTGTCCGGCAGGGCCAGAACCCGTACCCCATCGATGGGGCTGAAGAGGCTCTGGCGGTCGGGGGCGGTCACCTCCACCACCGCGGTGTCTCCGGCCTTTCTCAAGACGATGAAATCGGTCCGCCGGTAAGTTTCCCGGCCTATCAGGTGCGCGCGGATCGCCGGCTCGGTCATCTCGCCCTGGTAGGGCTGGACCGAAACGCGGCGATACGGGAGGGGGACGAAGTTCTTCACGTCTAGGGAATGATCTCCACCTCCGGCTTTATGGTCACCGTCCTGGTGAGAGAGTTGTGCACCGGAGAGGTGTTTACGGTGTGAGCCCAAATTTGCTTGATGGTTTCCTCGTCCGCGTCCGCTTGAACGAAGAGCTTGGCGTTGATGGTATCGAAGCCAGGATGTCCGTCGGTGGCAAGCCCCAGAAAAGTGAAGACATTGTTCTGGGTGGAGTCGACGGCGACCTCCAGATTGTGGATGTGAATCCCCTTCTGGCTAGCGTTCAAGACGAAACCGGTGGCGAGGCACGCCCCATAGGCTCCCAGGACGTACTCCATGGAGTTGGGGCTCTCGTCCTCCCCCGCCAGATGGGCGGGCTCGTCCACCAGAAAAACGTGGTTCCGCACATAGGTCTTGAATTTGAGACCGGTGAGCCACTTGCAGCGAGATCTCTTTGGGGCGTGGGAGTTCTGCGGTTGAGCGCTCACCGTCTTGATCGCTTCCCGCGTTTCTTCGATGTCCAATCCGTTGATTCTGTTCGCTTCCTTGCCCATGGTCTTTATCGCCTTCTGGCAGGGTGCCATAAAAGCCAACCGCACCCTGCGCGAGTGGAGCGAGCCCGGCGCGCTTGCCGCGCCGACAAAAGGCTCGAGCCGTGGGGGGGGGGCCCCACGGCACTAATCACCATAATGCCTCGCTCGGAGCTTCTGGGCTGCCTGGCTGATGATGCCGAG
Source organism: Vicinamibacteria bacterium (assembly GCA_035291825.1). Taxonomy (GTDB): domain Bacteria; phylum Acidobacteriota; class Vicinamibacteria; order Marinacidobacterales; family DATDRI01; genus DATDRI01. Next base: position 1,898 of record DATDRI010000291.1, read on the forward strand.
CTTCTTGGCCGCGATCTCGGCGGGGTTCATCGGTCGCTCGGCGAACGTTCCGAAACCGCAATCAGGATTCAAGAAGATCTGCTGGGGCTTGAAATACTCGAGGGCTTCCTTGACTCTTTCCACGACCGAATCGGGAGATTCCATCTCATCGGAGCGGGGATTGACCACGCCGAGTCCGATCTCTTTCTCCTGGCGATGGTGTTGGAAGGCCGCCAGCTCTCCGGCGCGAGGCGTGGCATACTCGAGAACCAACTGATCGAGATGCATGCCCATCATGGTGGGGACGAGTGGTTCATAGCTCCCCTTCAGTAAGACCTCGTCTTTGCGGCTCCAGTTGCCACGGCAGAGGTGAACGCCGGTGCGAACTCCCTTCACACCATCGACGATGCTGTTCATCATGCGAGTGGCGAGGAGCAGCTCCTTGCTGGGATCACCGGAGGAGGCGGCCATGGAGGCGCACATGAAGGTTCGCTCCTTGACCGCCGGGTTGAAAGCGACGTCGGTCAGCACCGGCTCATCGAACTGGACGAAATCCACCCCGGCATCGCGGAGGGCGATCAACTCGTCCCGCAGAATCTTGACGATGTCCACCGCCAGGTCTTCCTGGGTCGGATAGATGGCGTCGGACACGCCTTTCACCCACATGGAACGGATCAAGATGTAGGGGCCGGGCAGGGGCACTTTGATCGGCTTGTCGGTGTGTCGGCGGAGGAACTGATATTCGTCGAGGGCGAGCGGCATTCGGGGTCTCAGCTTACCGGTCACGGTCGGATTCTTGATGCCGAAGGCGGGAGCATCCATGCTCCTCAGGATGGAATCGAAGCCCGCTTTGTCCTCGACGTGATCCATCAAGTCGGCCAGAGTCATCAGCTCGACTCCATCCAGCTTCTCCACCACGAAAGAGTAAAAATTGTCACGCCGCTGCTCGCCGTCGCTGACGATATCGACCCCCGCTTCGTCCTGGTGGCGGAGCGTTTCCAAGACCGCCTGGTCGGCGACTTTCTGAAACTCCTGGAAGCTCAATTGTCCCTTCTGCCTCTTGCGCAGCGCATCGAGTAGATACGGTGGCCGGGGCCAGCTGCCCACCACGGTGACCGGGAACAACGGTAGTTGGGCCCCTTGGGAAGGTTGACCGCCAGACATAGTTGTTGCCTCCTAGAATGAATGCTCAGCCTTTCGGTAGATCCACTCTCGATCCCCACTCCTCCCAGGACCCATCATAGTTCCGCACGCGAGTGTAACCCAAGAGGCGTAGCGCCAGGTAGGTGTGGGAGGAACGGGCGCCGGTGGCGCAGTAGGCGACGATCTCTTTGTCCGGGCCGGCGTCGAGCTCGACGAACTCGGATAGGAGCTCGTCGGCAGGGCGAAACCCCTGATAGGCGCGCCGGGTCAGGGTTTTTTCCCAGGAGCGGTTCCGGGCGCCCGGGATGTGTCCTTGCTGGTGCTCTTCGGAGGTCCGCGTGTCGAGAAGGCGCAGGTCCGCATCCGCCAGGCGTGCCAGGATCCAGTCGGCGGTGGCGAGCCGCTCCTCTCGAACCTTCGGCGTAAACGCCGTCGACTGCACGTCGGGTGGGTCGCCGGTGGTGGGGCGACCCTCGGCGAGCCATCGCTCCATACCGCCTTCCAGGAAATACACTTGGTCGCACCCCAGATACTCGAGCAGCCAGAAGGTCTGCGAGGCGCGAGTACCCCCGAACTCGTCGTACACGACGATCTTCTGATCTAAAGAAAGGCCCAGGTCGCCCAGCACGCGCGCCACCTCGTCCAGCGGACCCACGGTGCGGCGGACGCCGGTGGCGGTTCCGCTCAGCACATCCTCCAGGTTCAGGTAGACGGCTCTCGGAATGTGTCCGAACTTGTAGCCCGCACCCGGTGCCGTCACTTCGACCAGATGCAGATCGGTATCGTGCAAGCGGTCGGCTAGCCATCCGGTCCCTACCAGCAGATGGCCGTTGGGAAATCCTTGGTTGCTCACCTGATGCCCTACCGCCAGCGAGGGGACGGGAGCCCGGAACTGCCGGGCTCCCGGCTCGAAGGGTGTCTTTGCCTTGTCAGTCCCTTACCGGACTCCATTATCGAACTTGGGTGCCGGTAGGTACTCGAACTTCTCACCCTTGCGGATCTTCCCCGCGATATCCAGCGTCTTCGCAGCGTACTCGAAGGCATAGGGGATGCCGGGGCCGTTGGGTACGAATCCGGCCGCCAGCATGCCGACGGAAACGGCTTCGAAGATCTCGCCGTCGGTGGCTCCCGCCTTGATGGCCGGTTGAACGTGGATGATGCACCGCGGGGACATGTAGGCGACGCCGATGGCCACGAAGATCAATTCCTTGATCTTGCGGGGCAGGTTGCCGTCGGCCCACACTGTCTCGTAGAAATCGGCGAAACGTTCTCCGACCTCCGGCGCCAGCTGGTTGGTAACCTTGAACATGCGGGGGGTGAAGAACATCTTTTCTTCCATATACTTGTCGGCTTGTTCGGCTCTGGTGGCCATATCTATTCCTCCAGTTTGATTAATCGGTTAAAGGTAGATTGGACAAAACAAGGCTCTCTCAGCTCAGTGTCGTCGAAGTCACCTCCCTGTCACATAGATATGAAGAACCAGCCCCTCTTTTGGGCGATCGGAGTGTAGACCAGCCACATGACGAAGAGCGCGGCGAAAACCAGATTGACCGGATCGGTCACGCGGACCAGGAGGTAGTAACCGAGAGCCCAGGCCATCGCCACATAGGGAACCTTGGTGAGCCAGCGAGGGGGTTTGCCGTTTTTGACCTGGATCTCGCCCGCGAAGTCCTCATAGTTGGCGGCACTCTCCGGGTTCGGATCAGTCTCCATCGTATTCTTCCTCGACAGTGCGGATGCCCTCGCTTTCCAGCATGGCGTACTTGGCCTCCTCGACGTCATCGAGCTGCCCGTGGGTGCGCGCCCAGAAATAGCCGAGCGCGAAAACCACCAGAATGATGCCGACCGTGCTCAACACCAGCCAGCTTGCCGGAAAAACCATCGGTCTATCTCAGTGTCAAGATGTACGCCGTCAAAGACTGGATCTCTTCGGCGGAGAGGTAATCGTAAGACGGCATGACCGTCCCGGGGGATACGGCCCGGGGGTTCCGGAAATGGAGCTCGTGCCATCCCGCGTTGTCGCCGATCCCCGGCCGGGAGGCGACGTGCGCCAGATCCATGCCCTGGCGTAAGGTCCCCCAGAAGACCGGGGATTGATGATAGAAGTCGCCCGGTACGGATTCTGGACCGATGTCGCCCCGCTGGTGCACCATCCCTCGACCCGCCTCCGGCTCACGAACCTGCTGGGTATGGCAATAGTGGCATCCCTCGCGCAGGTAGATGTCACGTCCCCTGGACTCTTCCTCACTATAGGGTTGGGCTGAGGCCGAAGGCCCGGCCGGATCCTGCGCGGGAATGATGATGGTGACGATGATCCCCAGCAACAAGCTGATCAGAGAGCCGCCGGTAAGGTAGACCAGGTTGGGCTTCATTGTCCACTCCAGGCGTGGGTCGGTGCGGTCACCGGTTGGCGGCTTCTCGCCGCCCGCCGAACGTTCTCCGCGAAGCACAGGATGCCGATGCCGGCCATGGCGCCGCCCAGAAGGCGGGCACCGAAATAGGGTTTCATGGTGATGACGGTCTGGAGAAAGGGGATGCTATAGGTGGACCAGTTCTGTCCCTGAATGAGCCCAGCCACCCACATCGATATCATGAAGATCAACATGCCGAGCGTGGTCAGCCAATAGTGCCACTCCATCAGCCGCCGGCTGTAGGCAGCTCGGCCGGTGAGCTCCCGCACCATCAGATAGGTCAGAGCAAAGGCCCAGAAACTATATGACGCGACGAAAGCCAGGTGAGAGTGCCCGACCACCCAATTCGTGAAATGGACCACCATGGAGAAGGTGCGGAAGGAATGGCTCACCCCTTGCACACAGGTGAGCCCCCAGAAAATGGCGCCGGTCACCAAGAAGCGCAACGCCACGTCTTCGGCGGCGAGGTGCCAGCGGGAACGCATGGTCATGAAGAAATTGACCATGAAGGCGGTGGTGGGCACGGCAGCCAGGATGCTGAACACGATGGTGAGGTACTCCAGCCAATCCGGAGCGGGGCTGTAAAGCTGATGGTGCTGGCCTGTCCACACGCTCCACAATCCCCATAGCCCCAGGCGATGACTATAGAGCGCCTTGCCCGACAGCTTGGGCAGGAGATAGAGCGCCAGACCCACCCCGGCGGTGGTGAACCAGGCGTTGAAGAGGTTGTGAACGTAGAAGTAGTTCACGATATTGTCGTTCATTCCCCGGTAGGCACCCGAGGGATCCCAGATCTTGTTTCCCACCGCGTAGATGGGGACCATCACCATGGTGGCGGCCATGAAATTCCAGATGCTGACGTAGATCTTGGGCTCCCGGCGCCGGGCGACGGTGCCCCAGATGTTGACCGCCAGCAGAACGATGTTGAGAACGAACAGAAGATCCAGCGGCCAGATCATCTCCGCGTACTCGCGCCCCTGGGTGAGACCCATCGGCAAGGAGACGAGCGAGCCCGCCACCATCAGGTTCCATAGCCACCAGTTGGCGTGAGCGATGCGCTCGCTGTAGAGCGGCGTCCGCGTGAGACGAGGGAGGATGAAAAGAATGGCCGCGAAATAAACCTGCGAGAGCCAACCGAAGATCGCTACGTTTACGTGCGCCGGTCGCAATCGCCCGAAGCTCAGGTAGGGTTTGACGGCGAGGGGGAGGCTGTCGGCGACTGCGGGCAAGTAGAGAAACGTGGCCAGAATCAGGCCGAGGACGCCGGGTACGATCAACCAAAAAACCGCGGCGTAGCAGAAACGCAGGCTCGCACTTCCCGGTTCGAGGCTCACCAGTCGGAACATTCTTCTTACTTAGAAGGCGCGCGGCGCCCGAGGGGCGAGGATTGTAACCCGGGGCGAGGGGGGTGGCAAGGATCCGATGCCGTTCAGAAACGGGTGTCCTCCCGGCGGTATTTGAGGGCGAAGGCGAGGTAGGTCATTCCATAACGGGTGCCGGGCGCGCATCGACCGATGCGGATGGACTAACACGGCCTGTGCAAATGGATGTGGAGAACCTGTCGACGAGAGCCTTGGAGCCCGCGCCTCCGTAAGCGGTCCTCCATTTTGCACAAATCCTGAGCAGCGGAATATTGTCTAGCCCAAAGGTAACGGGGTGTTTTGTTGGCGCGCCCGACACTCCTGCCGAACAAAACGGTCCTCCACTCTAAGCACGTCCCATGAGGCGCAGCCAGTCCTCGAGGCTGGGGATACGAAGGTAATAGTTGCTCCGCCGTTCTTCACCCAGCGTGGAGGTCGGCCGATCCGCATAGTCATGTCCGGGGAACAAAACGACGTTGTCGGGCAATCTCGCGAGGCGCTGGGTGAGACTGCGGTACATCTCCTCGGGGTTAGCTCCGGGGAGATCCACGCGACCGCAACCCTTTACGAAGAGAGTATCGCCCGAGACGAGTCGATCTCGAACCAGGAAGCACTGACTTCCCGGCGTGTGCCCCGGGGTATGGAGAAACTCGATATCGACCTCTCCCAGGCTCAGCCGGTCTCCGCCCTCATGGAGGACCAGATCGGAGTCGGAGAGGCCGGTCATGAATCGCACTCCCTCGGCTTCCAGTCTTTGAACGTGCACCTTGACGCCCTTCAGCTCGAGAAGATGACCCAGTCCCTCCACGTCATGGCCAAAGAGGTCCCCGCCGATATGATCGGGGTGGTAGTGAGTGGCCAGCGCTCCCACCAGCTCCATGTCATCTTTCTCGAGGATCCCGACGAGCGTCTGCACGTCCCAGGCGGGATCCACGACCACCGCCTTCCCCGCCGCGCGGTCTCCAATAAGGTAGGAGAAATTGACCATTTGTACGGCCGTTGGATTGGCTTGGGCGAAGTC
>DATDRI010000292.1:0-2460 GCA_035291825.1 Vicinamibacteria bacterium
AGTCCGTGCTCGCGCATAGGGAAGAGTGTGGGCAAGCCTTGGCCCGCCTCCAAGACTCGAGTCAGTTCCTTCGGGAGATCGGAGAGAGGAAAGACAAGGCCGCCGGGGAGTATCTCTCCGCGGCCCGAGAGCTCACCAAGAAGCGCAAGGCGGCGGCCAAGACGCTCCAAACGGGGGTGGTTCGTGAGCTCCGCGCCCTGGCCATGGAAAAAGCCCGCTTCACCATCGAGGTGAGCGCGCCGGCAGAAGCCGCACCCGAGCGCTCCGCCTGGAGGCCGAGCGGTCTGGATGCAGTGGAGCTTCGTTTCTCCGCCAATCCCGGCGAAGACTTGAGGCCGCTATCCCGCATCGCCTCCGGGGGAGAGCTCTCGCGGTTCATGCTGGCGTTGAAATCGGTGGCGGCGGGAGGAGGGGAGTCGAAGACGCTGGTCTTCGACGAGGTAGATGCCGGGATCGGAGGTCGGGTGGCGGAAGTGGTAGGGGAGAAGCTGAAGACACTCTCTCGCTCCCACCAGGTCATCTGCGTCACCCACCTGCCGCAGATCGCGAGCTTCGCGGACGCCCATTTTCGGATCGAAAAGAAAGAGGTGAAGGGACGCACGGTGACCCGCATTCACCGGCTGGATCGCAAGGGCCGGGTGGACGAGATCGCGCGCATGCTGGCAGGCACGGAAGTAACGGAGAGCGCGCGCAAGCACGCCGAGTCCTTAGTGGCAGGGAAGAGCTGAGTCAGTAAGTTAAAGTTTTACTTTAGGATCTAGGGTGCAACTACAAATGCAACAACACATCGCGCGTTACTTCATCGACACCTGGGGATGCCAGATGAACGCTCACGACTCGGAGAAGATCGCCGGGAGCCTCAGGAATCTGGGATACCTTCCTGCCGCGACCGAGGAGGAGGCCGACCTCATCGTTCTCAATACCTGCAGTGTGCGGGAGAAGGCGGAAGAAAAAGTCTTCAGCCACCTCGGTCGATTGAAAGAGTTGAAGGAGATCAAGAGCGTGATCCTCGGGGTGGCGGGATGCGTGGCGCAGCAGGAGGGAGAGGCGGTCTTCGCGCGGGCCCCGTACGTCGATTTCGTGCTCGGTACCCAAAGCCTGGTGATGCTGCCCGAGGTGGTGCGGCGCGTGCTGGAGCGTGGCGAGAAGGTGGTGGAGACGGGACGGCATCCCGAGAACCTCGACTTTCCTCCCGAGCGGATCGACCGCATCCCCGGAGTCAAGGCCTTCATCACTATCATGGAAGGCTGTGACAACTTCTGTTCCTTCTGCATCGTCCCCTTCACCCGAGGTCGAGAGAGATGTCGTCCACTTCAAGACATCGTCGCCGAAGCGGAGCTCATGGCCCGGCAAGGAGTCAGGGAGATCCAGCTCCTCGGGCAAAACGTCAACTCCTATCGGGACCCGCGCCAGGGAAAGTCGTTCGCCGAGCTCCTGGATGCCGTTCATGAAGTGGAAGGTATTCAGCGGATACGATTTACCAGCCCACACCCCAAGGATTTCGATCGCCCCTCCATGGAGCGATTCCGGGACCTACCGAAGCTCTGCCCGCACATGCATCTCCCCGCACAGTCCGGCTCCACAGCCGTTCTGGCGCGCATGAAGCGGGGGCACAGCCGCCAGGAATATCTTGAGAAAGTCGAGGGAGTCCGCCGGCTGGTGCCGGACATCGCGCTCTCCACCGATCTCATCGTCGGTTTTCCCGGCGAGACGGCTGAAGAGTTCGAGGACACGCTCCGCCTCGTTCAGGCGGTCGGCTTCGACGATATCTTCTCTTTCAAGTATTCCCCTCGCCCCTACACGTCCGCCCTGCGCGAGCTGCCGGACGACATACCCGCCGACCTCAAGTCCGAGCGCCTGGCCCGCCTGATGGAGATGCAGCGCCGTATCCAGTTGCGAAAGAACCAGGATCACGTGGGACGTACGGTGGAAGTCCTGGTCGACGGGGTGAGCAACAAAAAGACTCCCGGCGTCTTGTCGGGGAGGAGTCCGCACAACCGGATGGTCAACTTCCCAGGAAGTTTGGACTGGCTAGGGCGGTTCGTGGCAGTGCGTATTACCCGCGCCGGACCCAACAGCCTATTCGGAGAGCCGACGTCCATGATTTAGCCACCAAACGTTGTTGACTTTCAAATCATGCCCCCCTATATTGTGTATAATAAAAGAAAAAGCAAGTAGGAGGGCAGGGAGGCCGGTAATGGAAATCGAGATGACCATCAAGGGGTTGATGATCGATCCCATTACGAACATGCCCATCGTCATTCTCAAGGACAAAGAGGGCAACCGCATCCTTCCCATTTGGGTGGGTATCTTCGAGGCCAACGCCATTGCGCTTCAGATTGAAAATATCGCGACGCCGCGGCCGATGACCCATGACCTCCTGAAAAACGTCTTGGGCGATCTGGAAGCGAACGTCCAGAAGATCGTGGTCTGCGAGCTCAAGGACAACACGTTCTACGC
>DATDRI010000293.1:0-7424 GCA_035291825.1 Vicinamibacteria bacterium
CAGGGGCATCACGTAGGTCGGGCTCCCTCCCGCCTTGAAGGCCCAGATGATGCACACCGCGCCCGCCGCTCCCAGCGCGCCGCCCAGCGTGGCGGCGAGGGACCCACTCCAGTTGAAACCAGAGAGCCCTCCTTCATAAGAGAGGGCGACCACCGGCACCAGGATACCGATGAGAAAGTATGCGAAACCGACACAGAGAAGGGCGCGCAACGGGTTCCCGAGAAGTACCTGTCCTTGATGCAAGGCGGGCCCGTACGTGCCCCAGAAGACGACTGCGCCCAGTACGAACAGCATCCATTTCATTGCGTTGAGCTCCAATCCGTGAGTTTAGTTCTTACTGTTTCTTCCCGAAGCAATAGACGACGCCATCTTGGGAACCGATCACCAGTCGTCCCTCGGCGATGGCCGGGGAGGCAGAGAAGGGAGCGCCGGCGTTGAACTCCCAGAGCTTTTCGCCGGCTTCCAGGGAAAGGGCGTACAGTCGCCCGTCGTTCGAACCTATGTAGACACGCTCTCCCGACACTGCCGGAGAGGAATCGACTCTTGCACCGGTGGGAAAGGTCCACAGCGCTTTGCCGGTCGTGGCGTCCAGGCAGTGAACCAGCTTGTCTCTTCCCCCCAGAACGATGCGGCCGTCGACCACCGCTGCCGAGGAATAGAAGGGAAACTGCCGCTCGGAGTGGAGGTAGCGCCAGGCGATCGCCTGTTGGGCCAGATCGACGGCCAGCACTTCGTTGTCGAAGGTCCCGTAGTAGGCAAGGTCTCCGACGATGGCCGGGGAGGCGGCGGTGTAAGAGCCGGAGTCGATTTGATGGACTTCCTTTCCGTCCTCGATTCGCACCGCGCGCAGTATGGAATCGCAACCCGTGATATAGGTGACGCCCTGGCTCACGGCCGGGGTGCTGTGAATGAAGCCGTTGCTCTGGAGCTTCCAGAGTAGCTTCCCACTCTTGGCATCCAGACAGTAGACGTGCTCGTCGTAGGAGCCGATGAGAAGCTTGTCCTCGACGATGACCGGAGAGGATTTGATCTCACCGAGGGTCTCGAATTTCCAAACCGCCTTTCCCGTCTCGACGTCCACCGCATGCACGACTCCGGCGAGATCGCCGATGTAGACCAGGCCGTGGGAGACGGCCGGCGAGGACTCACCGATCCCGGCTTCGCCCACGAAGTATTTCCAGAGGACCGATCCATCAGCCAGGTCGAGAGCCAGTAGGTCGCCGGAAAACGTGCCCAGGAAGACCCTGCCGTCGACGATGGCCGCGGAGGAGTCAATCGAGTCTCCTGCTTCATAGCTCCAGAGCAGCTCCAGCTTGTCGGGGAGCGGCGACGCCGCGACTCCTGTCAGGTTGGGATTGCCGCGGAACTGGCTCCAGCCGTCATGGGACGAGCTCCTGGCGAGGGAGAAGGTCGACACCGTCAGCAGGAAAGAGATCAATAAGCCCACTGATAGACCTCCAATGCGCCCGAGGCGTCGAAGGGGCGGGGATTGAAACGACCCGTCCACTGATCGGCTGCTTCCTCGGCCAGCGTCGTGAGCTCCCTCTCCGGAACCCCGAGGGAGCGCAGGCGCGAGGGTAAGCCCCCTGTGTTTGCTAGTTGCTCGAGCCGCCCTGCCAGGCTCTCGCCGGGGTCTCCTTCCTGCGTCGCCTGAGACGAGAGGCTCAAGAGCTCGCGATATCGCGGCCCGGCCGTGGCGGCATTCCAGCGGACCACATGAGGCAGCAGGACCGCGATCGCGATACCGTGAGTGGTCCCGTAATGCGTGGTGAGTGGGTTGGCGCAGGCGTGAGTGGCTCCCAGCATCGAGCTCTCGACGGCAATTCCTGCGTAGTGGGCACCGAGCTGCATGGCTCCCCGTGCCTCGATGTCCTCGGGCTCCGCAAGGACGCGCTCATAGTGTCCTTCCAGCAAGCGCCAGGCCTCACGGGAGAAGGTATCGGAAAGCGGGTTGCGTTTCGCGGTGACATAGGTCTCAACCGCGTGCGCCAGGGCGTCGAATCCAGTGACCGCGGTTACGTTTCGCGGTTGGGAAACGGTGAGTCTGGGATCGAGAAGCGCGATGCGGAAGGCGGCCTGGGGATCGCCGCAAGCCATTTTGACGTGGGTGTCGGCATCGGAGATCAAAGCGTAGGATTGTGCCTCGCTGCCGGTTCCGGCGGTGGTGGGGATGCCGATCATGGGGAGCATGGGCTTTAACGCCTTCCCATAGCCCCAGTAATCCTTCATGGTCCCGCCGTTGGTCAAAAGGAAGTTGATGCCTTTGGCGCAGTCCATGGAGCTTCCGCCGCCCAGGCCGATGAGCGAATCGATTCCTTCGCGGGCGGCCAGATCGCGCCCGGACTCGATCATGAGGGTATTGGGATTCTCACCGAAATCGTGAAAACCGAAGACCCGGATCCCGGCGGCGGCGAGCTCCCGGGTGGCCGACTCGAAATGACCGCAGCGGACAAGCCCCTGGTCGGCGGTGACGAGCGTTCGGCGAAATCCGAGATCCCGGGCGAGGGGCCCTAGTCTTCCCAGAGCTCCTTCACCGAAGATCAGGCGGCTCGTGGATTGGAAGTCAAAAGGCTCCATTCACGCGTTCAAGAATTCAAGCCACTCAAGGTTGTTGGGCCAGAGCAAAGAGCTTGTTGCGGCTGGCGATGAAGAGCACGCCGTTGGCGGGAACCGCGGTGGAGTAAACCGAGCTTCCCATGTTCATCTCGCCCAGGACGACTTTCTCCCTCCCCGTCTTCAAAACGACGACGTCCCCGTCTTCGTCGCCCAGGTAAAATTTGCCGTCGGCGACGAGAGTGGATGACCAGACGGCGGCAAAGGTGTCGTGGACCCACTGAACCGCTCCGGTATCCGCGTCGAGGCAATGGATGAAGCCGCTGAAGTCGGGTATGTAGACCAGACCGTCCTGGATGGCAGCGGTAGAGATGGATCTCCTAATCTTGTCGTAATGCCAGACCAGTCCGGTCTCGGTGATGTCGCCTCTCTTGGTGGGATCGATGGCGTAGAAGTGGCCCACGCCTTCGCCATGCTCGGGATCCTGTCCGTTGCCGATGTAGACACGATCGTTGTACAGCACCGGGGTGCTGATGAGTTCATTACGAGTTCTCGGCCACACCGAATCCTTGGGATTGCTATCGAACTCCCAGAGCTTCTCCCCGGTTTCGGCCACGTATCCTCGCACCCAGCCGTCGCCTTGACCTATGACTACCTGCACCACGCCTCCCAGTTCCCCCACGGCTGCGGAGGACCACTGCCCATGAAGGATGCGGTCTTCCACCGAGTTGTCCTCCCAAACCAGCTCGCCGGTCGTCTTGTTCAGTCCGATGATGGCGGGGGCGCGGGGAGAGGGGATGTTGACGTGGCTCTCGTCCTGGCCGTTCGACGTGTTGACGAAAATCAAATCACCGTGGACCACTGGTGAGGAGTTGGCCATGTTGTGTTGGAAGGTGCCCACCTCCTCGATCATGTCGAACCTCCAGACGATGTCGGCGTCCTGCGGAGATGTGTGCGCCTCATCTTTGAAGGGGCCGTCGTTCTCTCCATCCCGAAACCCCTGGATGTCCAGGGACATGACTTCGGCACGGTTGGTCACGTAATAGAGCCGGTCTCCCTCGACCAAGGGTGAAGAACAGACGCCTTGATATGGCCAGTCGTTGACTCGCCCCGACGCCATCTTTTCGGAGAGGGACTGCCAGAGAAACTCGCCATCCGACTCACGAAAAGCCAACAGGATTCCGGCATCCTGCGTTCGTTCCGGATCGTAGCCGGCCTCGTTGTTCGAACCCACGAACACCATGCCCCCCGCCACCACCGGGTTGCCGTAGCTCTGCGAGCCGAGATCGGCGACCCATTTGACGTTCTGGCCGGTCGTGACGTCCCACGTCTCGGGGAGGCCGGTCATGGACGACACCATGTTGCGATCCGGTTTTCCTCCCCACATCGGCCAGTCTCCGGTGGTGTCAGCTGCCCGTGTGGAAGAAAGCACACCGAGACCCGTCATGGTGAGGGCGGGAAGGAGAACCTTAGGAAGAAGCAAACGACGAGAATGCGTATTCCGCTTTGAGTTCATGGGTTGGCTGTGACCTCGAGATTGTCGAAAAAAACTTCGTTGGTAGCGTCGCCGTAGAGTCCCGGACTCCCCACACGGTTGGGAATGGGATCGATGCGCTCGACCGTCCATAGGGCGGGCTCCGGCTCGCTGGTGGGCCAGGCCTTTCCCCGGGCCCGCACCGTTCCATCGGGGAGATTGCTGACCTCGAGCTTGAGGCGGTACCAGGTGTTCGGGTTCCAGGGAAACCGCTGGGTCACGGTACGCTGGGTCTCGGGTTGCCAGGCCTGGAGCTCCAGACGCTGGTGATTGCCGAACAAGACGAGAGCATAGCGTTCGGCAACCACACCGGCATCCCCCATTTGTCTTCGCTGCTCGGAGGATCTCACATCAGCCGCCACCGTGTAATCGGACCAGTCGGAGTGTCCCAGGTAGGCGCGTGCCCTCTTGGTAAAAGGGTTGTCGGCGAGCTTGACCAGAACCTTGTTCCCTTCCTCCTGGCGCACCGTGAACTTGCCGGTGGCGTTGATCCAGTGTCGGGGAACGGTATCCACCGCCATGTTCTCGAAGCTCTCGTTCCAGGGGAGAGGGGGGATCACGCGCACTCGAGCGGCTCCGGAAAGATCGCCCACCGTTGCCTTCACCAGCCCGGCCTGCGCCACCGCATCGGCGGAGGGTGTAAACGCGCCGCTCGCTTCGACGGTGCCTCGAAGGTTCTCGAGAGTCCAGGTAGTCTCGGCACTTCCCGCCAGGCGGCCCTTCTCGTCGAAAAGGCGGGCCTCGAACTGAACGGGCTCTCCCGGTGACAAGACCAGCTCGGTGGGGACGACCTGCAGGTGGGTAGGAGGTCCGGCCGCGGGCAATGGCGCGGAAGGCTCTTCCTCGGCAACCGGGGTCGGCTCCGACTCCTGGCCGATGCAATAAAGAGCGCTGGCGGTCACTAGATAGACGTGACCGCGGGCAACGGCTACCGAACCGACGATCTCTTCCGGTTCGGACTCGGTGCCCAGCTGTTCCTCATCGAGTATTCTGCCGCCCTGGGTGCCCGGTTCGATGATGAAGAACTTGCCGTTCTCGGTGCCCACGTAGAGTTTCCCGTCGGCCAATACGGGAGATGCCTTTTGGATGGTTCCGAGCTCGAGAGTCCAGAGACGTTCGCCGTTAGCGAGATCGAAAGCAGCGAGGTTTGCACCGTTGTCGATTTGATAGAGTCGCTCTCCATCGATCACCGGGGAGGAGTAGCCACCCAGGAATCCCAGGACCCGCCATCGAACCTGGTCGTCGCCGATCTGTCCGGTAGCGGTAGCGTCGATGGCGGCGATGAGACCCATCTCGCTATCGTGGACGTTCTCCTCGCCTTGACTGACGATGGCGGTCGTTCCATGGACGACGGTGCCGGAGTTGATGCCGCGCTTACTGATCTCGTACCGCCAGACCGGCTCGCCGGTCTGCGGCTTGAGGGCGTGTACCGCCCCATCCCCGCCGCCCGCGATCAGCAAGCGAGTACCGTTAATGTCGGCTGCTATGAAGGGCGCGTAGGTCGTGTCGTAGGGGCGGCCACCCGGTGAGCTCACCCACACGGTTTCGCCGGTCGTCTTATCGAAGGCGAAGAATCTCTGGCCTCCGCGCGCCTGGTCTCCCCAGCCCGAGTTGATTCCGCTGACGATCACCCGATCCCCTTCCACCACAGGTGATACCGTGCGCCCTCCATGGGTGGTCACCAATCCAAAGTCTTCGCCCAGCGGCCGCTCCCAGAGAAGCTTTCCGTCCCCATTCAAAGACAATAGGGTGCCATCGACGCCGAAAGCGAAGACGTTGCCGGTGGCCGGATCCGCCACTGGCGAGGCCCATCCCACCCGGTGGGGAGGCACGTCGCTCTGGGACACGTTGAAGCGATGCTCCCACAGAAGCTTGCCGGTGTCCGCATTGAAGCACATGATGCGTTCCTGGAGCGTTTCGCCTTCTCCGGCGTGGTTCTGCAGGAACAGCCGATCGCCTAGAACGATGGGTGCGGAGCGGCCTCCGTAGGGAGCCTTCCAGGCCAGGTTCTCTCCGTTTGGAGACCAGCTCGAGGGAAGGCCGGTTGCCGGGGATCGACCGTCGCGGGCCGGGCCACGCCAGTCGGCCCAGTCGTTATCACCGGGATGGAAGGACAGCAACGGCGCCGCCACGCTCCCGAGAAGGAGCGCTATCAGCCACGGCAATGTTTTTGGAAGCATCTTCTCGGCCATTTTGATCAGTCTACCTCGGGAAAAGGACAAAGGGAGTTTGCCACGGTTACTCCAGTCGCTGCAACGATATCGAGCGACGACCATACAATGCTGAGATGGACGCGTCAAGTCCGCTCCTTCTATTTAGTATGCCACGCGGCGCAGACGGCTGGCCGCCGGCTTCTCGTAGAATGACGCTTCTCGAGGGGAGACTGTTTCTAGGGAAGACTATTTCTAATGAAGCATAGAGTTTTTCGCGACGCCTGGATTCGACTGCCGGAGTCTCAGCGGGACTGGCGATCGCGGGCTTCCTCGGAGCCTCCCGGCTGACCGTCAGCGCCATAGGAGATAACGGTCAGCTGGCCGCTGCTGGTGTCCAGCACCCACGGATTGCCCCAGGGGTCCGTGGCCGACGGCCTGTCGAGGAATCCCTCCGATACCAGCTCGGAGACGTCGGCCGGATCGACACCTCGAACGGCTCGGAACTTCTGCGCCGCCGATTGAATCTTGATGAAATAGACCTGCATGGCGGTGTCGTTGATCCTGGCGACCGTCTTGTCACCCAGGTTGGGTTCGCTCGATCCACCCGAGTCGCAAGAGACGAACGTCACCGCCAGAATCGCAGCCCCCATCGAGAATCGAAGCTTCATCTGAGCACTCCCTTTGGATTTTTCTAAGTATATAATCATCCTGACCCCGGGACCCAAGACAGGGCAGCCGTCTCCTTGAGCGCATCCCTCGACTGGGTCTCTCAGCTCAAGCAGTGGCACGTGAATTGAATAGCTGAAGTCATGGAAATGCGGTCAAGCAAGCAATCCGTGAGACAGGACCGAAGGAGAGTGTGGGGATTTTCCCTCGGCGTTCCGATCTCCGCTCTTACTCTGTTGGCTGCGGTCTCCGCGCTGGCGCGCGCGCCCGAGACACCGCCGGAGTCTTACGCCGACAAGCCGGAGCTCAGGCTTTTCATAGACTCCATGGCGGAAAAACACGGTTTCGATCTGGCTTCCCTGGAAGGACTGTTCAGTCGGGCAAGATTCCAGCCCGGGATCATTCGAGCCATGACCCAGTCTGCCAGGGGCAAGACCTGGGATGACTACCGGCCGCTCTTCGTCAACCCGGATCGCGTGCAACGCGGGGTTCGGTTTTGGAACGATCATGCCGCGGCC
>DATDRI010000294.1:0-15858 GCA_035291825.1 Vicinamibacteria bacterium
CTGTCGGCCACCAGGTACTCGGCGTCGAGCTCGCCATCGGCGATAAGCTTCGACAGCAAGTCCATCACCTCGGTGTAGGGCCGTATGGGGTAGGCGGCAATGACGTCCACATCGGCCAGCCTCACGGCGTGGGCCACTGCCTGACAGCCGGTGAGCAGCTCCTCCCGTTCCCAGACTTCCTTCTTCTCTATGACTTCCTTGGCGACTTTCAAGGTACCCTGACCTCCTGCCTGTGGTTTACCTCAGCCATCGACGCGGCTACTTCGCGAGCTTGGCGGGAACGGTGGTACCTTCCCGGATCTCCTTGCCTCTGCCGGTAACGGGAGGATAGTAGACGCGTTCCTTCCCCTTCTTGTCCTCAGCCCACTTCACGTATCCGGCTGGGTCCTTTACATAATGCTCCCAAGGGCTCTTTTCGTTGTCGAACTTGAGCTCGTCCACCATCACGATGCATTCCGGCACCGGACAGACCGCGGCACACTTGTGGCACCCGGTGCAGAACTCGAAGTGGATATCGTACAGTCCATCATCGGTGGGATCAAAGCACTCATCGGGGCAGTCCAGCCAGCAGAGGGTGCATTTGATACACAGATCGAATCGCACCACCGGCCGTTCCGTCTTGGTGGTTCCCCGCTTGAACATCTCGTTGCGGTTCTGGCCGCGCGGGCCCATTTTGAAGCCTCGCTTGACGGCGGGCACCACCACGCCGCCTTCTTCGAACTCGTGCCACTTGGGCAACACCGGTACCTTGTGCGGCCAGTCGATGCCTTCTTTCGCAGTCACCCGCTTGATGTTTCTGAGCGTCGCGTCGTAAGCCTCCCGCGCCGCCTGGGCTCGCTTCTTGTCCTTCGTCTTGTCCAAGAGGTAGCCCTCCACCGCTTCGATGGAGATGATGCCCGGATCCACCGCGGCGATGGCACCGAGAGTACGCTCGCGGGTGAGGTCGTCTTTGAAGACCCACAGGCCGGCCAGGCTGGCGACCCCTTCCAAGGTGGCCAGGCGATAGTCGAACGGTTTCTTGGCGAAGAACTTGACGAGATCGTCATGCCCTTTCTCCGTCACCACCAGCATGCATCCCTTTTCGCGGACCTTCTCGTTGATCGGCCGTATTCCGTGCCAACCCCAGGGCTCGACACCTTTGGACATGGTATCGTCCAGGACCACCGAAACGTCGGCCTCGTCGATATCCATTTTCGCCCCGCATTCCGCTTCCAGCTCCTCTTCGCTCAGATCGGGGCTCACGAACGCGAAGTATTTGCAGGGTATCCCGTTACGTTCCGGGGCGTCGCTGTAGCGTCCGTTGGAGAAGGCGACTTTGCCCTCACGGCTAGCGATGAGGACGATGTCGCCACCGATGTATTTTCCAAGGTTCTTCTGGAAGATGCCTCGGTAATTGATCTCGACCCGTTTTATCATTGTAAGCAATCTCCTCGTGGCCTTCAGATGAGCTCGGTGCTGATGTACAAGTCGCACCCCTTCAACAGGTTATCCGCAGTGAAGAAGTATTCGTACCGGCTTCGGTGCCCCTGCTCCCGGCGACGCGCTTGAGGTCCCGGTGTCGATTCCGCCTGGTGACGGGAGTACGCTTCCGCCCCGTCTTGCAGGGTCATCTTATCGGGAGAGGCAGGAGCTGTCAACATCATTTGCGTCAAATGTCGACAAAATACTGTATGCCAAAATCCTCGTTTTGAGCTGTAAGTAAACTATTCATTCAAATGGTTTTATGCCTGATTTTCGCTGGTAGAACCCGGCCCTTGGATACTCTTTTCAGGGCTTTTTTCGGTCGACCGGATACCCCTCCATTAAGAGAGCTCGGCCATGAACAAAACGGCGGTCGTGCCCGTGAATTAACCGCGTGCCAACTTGGAGAGAGACGCCTTCACCTGCTAGTCTCAGAGTGGTGAAAATCGCCACCTGGAACGTCAACTCCATCCGGATGCGACGGGAGCGTCTGCTTCGGTGGTTGGACCGGCATCAACCCGACATCGTGTGCCTTCAGGAGCTGAAGGCCGCCGAAGAGAACTTCCCCTTCGAACCGCTACGGGAAGCCGGTTTCCACGCCGCGGTCCACGGGCAACGAACCTACAACGGGGTGGCTATTCTGAGCCGCGCCGAGCCGCTCGAGATCCGCAAATCATTCGATGACGACGTCGAAGATCTAGAAGCCCGCTTCCTGTCCGCGTCCATCGACGACATGCGAGTCCTCTCCGTCTATGTGCCCAACGGGTCGGTGGTAGGTTCGGAGAAGTGGACCTACAAGCTCGAGTGGATCGGCCGGCTGAGAGCGTTTTTGGAAAAGAACCATGACCCGGCCCAGCCTCTGGCTCTTTGCGGAGACTTCAACGTGGCTCCCGAGGATCGAGACGTTGCCAATCCCGAGAAGTGGCGCGAGAGCGTGCTTTGCCACCAAGAAGGTCGAGAGGCGGTCAGAGAGCTCGGTCGATGGGGCCTGGTGGATGCCTTCCGGCTCCATCATCCCGAGGGAGGCTTCTACTCCTGGTGGGACTATCGCCAGCTGGGATTCCCCAGGAACGACGGCCTGAGGCTCGATCACGTTTTCGTCTCCGACATCCTTGCCCGCCGCTCCCAGGGGGCGGAGATCGATCGCCAGGAGCGGAAGGGAAAGCAAGCCTCCGATCATGCACCGGTCATCGTTCGCTTTTCGGATTGAGGGATGGGAGAGACTCTCGATATGTAGCCGCACCGTCGCTCCACCCGCTACCATCGCCGGCCCGCGAGCGAGGGAGAGCCGAACGACGCTAGCTCACCACCAGCTGAAAGTCCACTTTCTTCAGCAAACCGGTCTCTTCCTCGAGGTCGGCCCGCGCCAAGGGGTGCTCCTCCAGCCAGTCCTCGGGGAAGGTGAGCATTAGTTTGTTCTTGTCTGCTTCGAGCTTGAAGAGGGGTAATGGGCGAGGACTCCGACCACGGTTCACGAGCACTGCCAGCCGAAGCAGCAGGCAAAGCCTCAAGGCTTGGTCGGGAGAGACGGCCCGAAGCTCTTTGAAGGGGTCGAGAGACAGTTTGCGGCGGTGGCTCGCGACCAGGGCGGCCAGTAGCAGCTGATCGTCGGTGGAGAATCCCGGCAGATCGGAATGGGCGATGAGGTAGGCGCCGTGCTTGTGGTAGCCGCTGTAGGAAACCGCACGCCCGACTTCGTGAAGTCGGGTGGCCCAGACGAAAAGCTGATGAGTCTCCGGATTGGAGAGCTCCCAACGGTCGGCGACCTGCGCCAGGCAATCGAGCCCAGTGCGCTCGACCCGCGCCGCTTGTTCGCGATCGACGTGATACTGGTCGACCAGACGCTGGATGGTGCGGTCGCGGACGTCCTCGTGGCGAATACGGCCGAGCAGGTCGTAGAGAATGCCCTCGCGTAGCGCTCCGGTGGTGGACTTCATCTCTTCGATCTCGAGACTCTCGAAGACGGCGTTCAGTATCGCCAATCCTCCCGGGAGCACGGGTGCCCGATCGCTCTTGAGGCCGGGAAGGGAGAGATCTTTCATGTTATCGGCACGAAGCAAGGCCTTTCGCAGCTTGCGCAGTCCCTTGCGGGTGATGCCCTGACTGCTCCAGTCGCTTGCCCTCAATATCTCTTCGATGGCGATGATCGTTCCCGAGGAACCGAAGGACTTGTGCCACCCCAGCGTCTTGAGCTTACGTTCTATGGTCTCGAGCTCCACCCGTGCCGCTGTCTCCGCCCGCGCCAGATTTTCCTCACTAACCTGTCCTTCTGGGAAGAACCTGATGCTATAGCCTACACAACCCATATAGAGGCTGGCCGCCTCGATGGGCTCGAAACGCTCCCCAACGACACACTCCGTACTGCCACCTCCGATGTCCACCACCAAACGCCGTTCCGGTGAATCCGGAAGTGAATGCGAGACGCCGAGGTAAATAAGGCGGGCCTCCTCCAGTCCGGATATGATCTCGATCTGGTGTCCCAGCGCCTCCGACGAGCGGCGAAGGAAGGCGGTCGTGTCATGGGCTCGGCGCAGGGTGTTGGTTCCTACCGCGCGGACCAGTTGCGGAGGAATGTCGCGGAGACGTTCTCCGAAGCGTTCCAGCGAGCTCAGCGCTCGAGCCTGTGCTTCCTCGGTGAGGTGGCTATTGGAATCCAAACCCGCCGCGAGTCGAACTCTATCGCGCATGCGGTCGAGAATGTGCAGCTCGTCGTTCACCACCCGAACCACGAACATGTGGAAGCTGTTCGATCCTAAGTCAACAGCGCCATAGGTGTCGGATTTCACTTTCCGGTCCTTGTCGACCCCCGGAGCGGCGATAGGCCCCGCCAGCAGGGATCGTCTGGTAGAGAATTGTTACTATGGAACCAGCAATGGCCACTTATGCGATCGGCGACATTCAAGGTTGTTTCAACACGCTGAAAGCTCTGCTCAAGCGCTTCCGCTTCGATCCCAACTTGGATCGTATCTGGTTGGTCGGTGACTTGGTGAACCGTGGACCCCGTTCTCTCGAGGTGTTGCGGTGGGCCGCCGGTCTTGGGGATAGGGTGACCGCGGTGCTGGGCAACCATGACCTGCATCTTATGGGGAGGGCGGCAGGTGTTCGAGCCCCGAAGTCCCACGACACATTGAACGGCATCCTGGAGGCACCGGACCGGGAGACTCTGCTCGGTTGGCTGGCTAGCCGGCCACTGCTCCACCGCGAGGGCCCGTTCCTCCTGGTTCATGCTGGCTTATTGCCTTCTTGGAGTCCCAGCCACGCTCGATCACTTGCGCAGGAGGTCGAGACCGAGCTCCGTGGCAAGGGGCGAGAGCAATTGCTGAAATCCCCGCTGGAGGATCGCCCTATCCTGGTTTGGAACGAGCGCCTATCCGGCGCCTCGCGTCTTCGGGTCATCACCGACGCTCTCACTCGCATGCGCACTTGTACCAAGGAAGGGAGAATGTGTCTCGGTTTTAACGGCCCTCCCCAAGCAGCTCCCCCCGGATGTATCCCTTGGTACGAAGTGCCGGGTCGCGCTAGTCGATCCGCGACCGTCGTGTGCGGACACTGGGCCGCCTTGGGGTTGAGCGTGCAGGCAGGTCTGGTTGCGCTCGACACGGGTTGTGTTTGGGGGGGACATCTGACCGCTTTCCGGTTGGAAGACAGTGAGATCTTCCAGGAGCCGATGGGGGACGACCCGGGAGCCTGAGACAGGGGCTATCCTTTCTCCTCGGCGGGGTGGTTCGAATCGTCTCGAGACGAGCGTCTATTCCCGCTGCCATTGCTGGGAATGGTTCTGCGAAGAGAGTCCGACGCCTCTTCCGCGGATGGCGCTCGGTGGGCGCGTCTGCGCCTCGGGCTCCCTTTCCCGCCTGACTTGCCGGGGGTCGCCGGGGTGCCCTCTTTTCGCAGGCACGAGGCAAGCCATTCGGGTACCTGCAGCTCGCGGCTGCCGGACGCATCCTCGGTTTCGGCCACTGTCCGTTTCCGGCCGAGGAAGTCGTCGATTTGCCATTTTCGCCCGCCATCAACGACCTGGTAGCGTCGCTTCCGCACCCGGTTGCGGGTGAGGGGCCAGAGGCTGACGAACACGCGGCGGGAGATTGCTTCCCGTCTGGTTTCGGGGCCAAACCGTACCACGCGGTAGTGGCGAACGGTTCCTGGGGAGCGCTCTCGGACTAGACACTCCTTGATATCATCGCCCGGCAGCCATCCCTCCTCGATCAGTGTGCTGGGACCCGCCCTGACGAGGTCCGGTAGGCGTTGCAGCACGAAGCGCTTTGGGGCGGATCGATCGTCGGGGCGTGGCGAGCACATCTGGGCAGCGAGCGCCTCGACTCTGGCCGCGAAACGGTCTAGTCCACGCTCCCGCCACCCGGACTCGAATTCCCGGAACAGCCTCTGGCGTTCGTCATTCAACAAGCCGGCGAGCGCCAACAGTCCCGGGTGTTGCTCCAAGCTTGCGGGCGGGGCATCGAAAGCGGAGGCTTCGTTGGTTTGCTGAAACGCCAGCTGGTGAAGACGGCGGGCGTCTTCGATGGCCGAAGCCTCCATGGCGGTTCCTAGCGTCATGACCAACAGATTGGCGTCGTGGAGGTCGCCGAGTAGATCCTGTAGCTTCTTGAGCTCATTGACTAGAGACTGGGCACGCGGGATGGCCCTGGCGAGCGGTTCTAACAAGTATCGCAGTCGCTTGGCACTGATTCTGGCAGCGTGGGCTCGAGCGTTGTCTTCTGGAGACTCGATGGCGCGAAGTTGGACGCGCAACGTATCAAGCTGCTGACGCACCAAATCGCCGGTGACGTTCTTGAATGAGAGTCTTGGGCGGTTGGCGGTCGTGTCCAGCCGCACTTTCCAAGACGTGAGTCTCTTGGTGAGAACCTTCCGGATTCGGCCGACCTCCTCGACCAAGCGCTGCAAGTGCTCCGGGAGAGCCTCTCGGCGTTCATTCTCGAGCCTCTCCGCCAACCAATGGAGCGCTCCTTGATCACCCGCTTCCAATTTGTCCGATTGTGCGGTCAGCCACGCCAACTGAACCTCGATGTCCCTGGCCGCATTCGTCGAGGCCGCGAGATCTCGTAGCTCTCTTCGCACTTTCTTGGGCGTGCTACCTCTCAAGTAGGGGCGATAGGCACGAAAGCAGCTGCGGAGCCTGCGCAACGCCACGCGGAAATCATGGAGCGCTTCGGGGTCCTCTGGATCACCGAGCCGCTCCGCCGCGCCAGCGGCTTCCTCGATCAGGGACAGTGCTAGGATCCGAGAAACCTCCTCGGGTTGCCGCTCCAGAACCTCGGTGGGAAGTCTCTTCATCTTAGTCCGGTTAGTCCGGCTTGATGCGGACAGAAGAGGGAAAAGCGGTTCCGCCGGTGAGCACGATGCGAACGCCTTCTTCCACGGTGAGCTCCGGATATGCCAGGTCTTTTTGAAGGAAGCAATACACGTCACCTAGGTAAAGGTGGTTGGTCGGTATATAAACCGCCGCCCAAGGGACCGACTGACCGGTAGCGTCGCGCAGTTCGAACTCGCGGGTGAGGAATCCCAAACTGAGGTAGCCGTTCTTGGGATGAGGAGCGAGCACGACCTTCTTGAATCCAGACTTGTTTTGAGGAGAAAACGCGGCAATGAGTTGCTTGACCGGCACGTAGATGTCTTTGAATATCGGAATGCGGGTCAGGAGACTCTCGCCGAAGGCCAGGATCCTACCGCCCACCACGGTGGTGGCGACCACCCCGACGACCACGACTACTGCCAGGGCGGATAGGAATCCAAGACCAGGAACCGATCGAGCGAGCGCCCAGGCAAGCACCGGGGCCAGCAGGCCCTCGATGAGTTGCGCCAGCCACACCAGCACAAACCCAGTCACCAAGAGCGGCACGACCACCACCAGGCCAGCGATCAGGCTGCGTTTAAAGCGAGAGCTGAATGCCAAAGGAAGCCTCCGATGGCCGGGAATTATAGCAGACACGACGCATCATGTTATGATGACGCCCTCGGGAAGGACCGATCCTTACTGAACGCCTGAAAAAACGACCGAGGAGGTGTCCCCATGTCGAGCGGCAAGTGGACTATGGCGGGGTTGGCCGCTATCGTTGTCGCTTTCGGAGGAGGCTATCTGGCGTCTTTCTTGCCTGCCCGACAAAC
This sequence comes from Vicinamibacteria bacterium, assembly GCA_035291825.1. GTDB lineage: Bacteria > Acidobacteriota > Vicinamibacteria > Marinacidobacterales > DATDRI01 > DATDRI01. Next base: position 7,585 of record DATDRI010000294.1, read on the forward strand.
GCTTAGCGAGCTAGAGGCGTCGGTTGCGGTCGCCGAAGCCAAGAGTCAACGAGCCGAGATGGAGCTTCAACAAGCCCAGCTCGAAGTCGAAAAAGCCGCTCTCTTGGGGCAGTTGGGGCGGGTCTATATTGATCTCAATGCCAACAATTATGGGATGGCCGCGGAGAGAGTGACGCCTTTCTTTGACGGGCTCTCCGATTTTCTGGAATCGGATCCATCGCTCACCGACGCGCAGCTTCAGGCGTTGAGAGGCATCTTGACCCGGCGCGACGAGATCGTGACCGACTTGGCCCAGGCCAATCCACAGGTACGACAAAAGGTAGGCGAGATGTTCGCCCGCCTCCATGACCAGCTCGGTGGCTAGTTCGCGATGGCTGGGGATGTCATAGAGTCGCCCGCATGTTACCGGCACGCACGCCAGGCGGTCTCCCGGTCGTCGCACTAGTTCTTTCCCTCCTCCACGCTTCTTCTCCTACTTCGGCCGGGCCCCCGACGCACGACTATTGAGCCCATGTTGTATGCGAGTCCGCTGACACCGTGGTGTTGGTGCGCTTTGGACCGGACGGTGCCCGCATCGATCACGAAGTGGAGACCGGGTTGATGCCCGTCGACATCGACGGACCACATGGTGTCGACGTATCGGCAGACGGGCGATATTACTACGTGTCTCTGGCACATGGTCGGCCGTTCGGGTCGTTGGGGAAGTACCGGGCTAGAATGAGCTCCGGTACCCGATCGGGTGGCGCGCTTCTTGAGCCGCCCGGTCAACGTTGATAGACTTGGCCGGTGCTCGGGCTCGGCCCGCTCAGGCGGGCCCGTGCCGATGAACCTCCATACATCGAGGCCAGGTCAGGCTTGCTCGAGCTCGCGAGATCGCACGATTTCCACCTGTGTTTCCTCTTGTTTCTTTTCGCTCTGCCGCCCGCGGTTCGAGGCGAGACGGGTCGCATCGAGGGTGAAGTGGTCAGCTCGGCCGGCGATCCACTCCCGGCAGTCACCGTTACGCTCTACGCTTCCGACAACTCTCCTCCTCGCGTGGCGACGACGGATAGCTCAGGAAATTTTGCCTTTGCCGGGCTCCTAGCTGCTGTTTACACGCCTGTCGCCGTGCGACCGGGTTTCGAACAGTTCATTCACTCACCGATCAGCCTAGGGGACGGGGAGTCTGTGCGTATTCGTATCAATCTCCGGTTGGCTTACAGCGAGGAGGTGCTCATCGAGGAACCGGCGCCAGACCCAATCCATGAGCCGGTGGTGGAGCAGGAATTCAGCAGCAACATTTTGGAGGTCTTGCCTCTTCCCAGCGACCGGTTTCAAGAAGCCCTGCCCTTGTTGCCGGGAGTGGTTCGGGACCGGAGAGGTCGCATCAATTTCAACGGTGCCCGCTCGTCGCAGAGCATGCTGCTGGTGAATGGCTCGAACGCCACCGATCCCCTCACCGGCGAGTTCGCTTTTGAGCTTCCTCTAAACGCCATCGACAGCGTCGAAGTGCACACCATCCCTTACTCCGCGGAGTTCGGAAACGTCACCGCCGCGGTTGCCAATGTCGTGACTCGAGCGGGAGGAGACGAATGGAAGGTCGACCTGGGTAGCTTGCTTCCCAGCCTTCGCTGGCGCGACGGTACGATCCAGGGCATCAACTCCGCAACGCCTCGCGTTCAAGTGGGTGGGCCTCTGGTGGAGGGCAGGCTGTGGCTTTCCCAAGGAGTGGATTACCGGTTTGTCCGTTCCAGAGTCTACGAGGACGTGGTGGGAGAGGACGAGGAAGTCGTCGAGAACTTCGACAGCTTCACCCAGTTCGACTGGAAGATCAACGAGTCACATTCCTTGACTGCCACCTTCTCCTATTTTCCCGTGGAAATCGACAACTGGGGATTGAGCGTTCTACAACCGGAGGCCGCCACTCCCGAGTTCAACAGCACGGGATGGAATTTCGCGGTCGCCGAGCGAGCGGTAACGAGCTCCAATACCTTGTGGGAGACGTTGTTCGCCGTCAAGCGATATGATGTGAGTGTTACTCCCGCCGGCCAAGGCTCGTCGCTTCTCATCGCCGACGGCCTGCGGACCAACTACTTCAACCAGATCGATCGCCAGAGTTGGTGGGTGGAGCTCAAGAACTCGTTCACTCACTTCGTTCCCAGCAGGTTCGGCGAGCATATCCTAAAGGTCGGCGGTAACTTCGCTTACGCCACATTCGAGGGAATCGACGATGGAGGCGTCATCGAGACCGTGGGACCGGACGGGGGTATCCGGCGCCGGACGGAGTTCCGGGGCAGCGCCTCGGTGGGGGCGTCGGATTGGGTGCTGGCGGGCTACCTTCAGGATCAATGGAGGCTCACCGCGCAGTTGGGTCTCGATGTCGGGCTTCGGTACGACTATGAGCGGATCACCGGGACCCAGCATGTTTCACCCCGCGTCACCGTGGCCTTTTCCCCTTGGGAGCACGGCCGCACCATCCTCAAGGGTGGATGGGGTGTCTTCCACGATCATGTTTTTCTCCATGCCGGTGACTTCGAGTCTCTCCAGATCCGGGTGGAGACGGAGTTTGGACCGGAGGGTCGGCCCCTCGGTCCTTCCCTGGTTTTTCAGAACCGCATCGACCCGGCGGGTTTGGAGGTTCCTCGAAGCAAGACCTGGAACGTGGAGCTCAATCAACAACTGGGTGATGACTGGCGGGTCCGCGTCAAGTACCAGGAGCGCCGGGGCAGCCGCGAAATGGTGGTGGATCGGCTGGAAGAGACCCGGGAGGGCCCGATGCTCTTCTTGTCTTCCCGCGGAAGCTCGCGAACTCGGGAGCTCGATGTCACGGTGCGGAAGGACTTGCCCTCGGACGGAAACCTCTTCTTTTCCTACGTCAAGTCTCGGACCTCAGGCGACCTGAACGACTTCGTTACCTTGTACGGAGATCAGCGGAGCCCGATCCTGTTGGATAACGAGAACTCTCTGCAACCGTTCGATGTCCCCCATCGGTTTCTTCTGTGGGGCGTCATCAACCTCCCGCGAGGTATCGCCGTCGTCCCCGGCGCGGAATGGCGCACCGGCTTTCCTTATACGGTCTATACGCCGGACTATCAAACGGTCGGCGAGCGGAATGGCGGCGGGCGATTTCCAACTTTCTTCTCGGCGGACCTCGCGGTCACCAAGGAGCTCACCATAAAGGGAAGGTCGTTTCGAGTCGGCTTTCAAGTTTACAATCTCACCGACCATTTCAACCCTCGGGACGTTTACAGCAACCTCGCCAGTTCTACCTTCGGCGAGTTTGCGGACAGTGTCGATTTCTCGGTCAGGATGAAACTGGGAGTCGATTTCTAAGCTCGTCCGCCTTACGCGTCCGGGACTTCATGAAAAGACATCGCTAGACACAATACCGCTCTTGGTCAGCGTTGGTCGTGTGTTATAGTGAGAAGTCTACTCCATCAAATTAACCGAAAATCAGCTGTTCGCCACCCTGGGTGTGGAGGTTTGCGGATGCCCTATTTCGATATCGACCCACTCCTCGAAGCGATGCTGGACGTTGCTCCCGCTGTCTCCGATCTGAATCTATCTGTGGGAAGACCCCCTCAGGTGGAAGTCGACGGACAGCTCCGGGGCGTTTCCTTTGCCTCCGTGCAGCGGTTGATGCCCTATCACACCGAGCTGGTGGCCATGCGGCTGCTGAGGGGAAAGAGGGACTTGGCGGACAAGCTGATCACCACCGGCTCGGCCGATCTCTCTTATTCGCTCCCGCAGCGAACTCGATTCCGGGTGAACATTTTCTCCCAGCGAGGGACCTACTCCATCGTCTTGCGGGTCATCCCCAACAGGATCCCTACCGTGAAGGAGCTGGGGCTTCCTCAACAGCTCGAAGAGATCACGCAGGAGCGTAACGGCATCGTTCTGGTCACCGGGCCCACCGGTTCGGGAAAGTCGACCACCCTGGCCGCGCTCATCAACAGGATGAACATGGAGAAGGCGATCCACATCGTGACCATCGAGGACCCCATCGAATATCTCTACCTCAACGAGAAGGCCACCATCAATCAGAGGGAGATTGGGACCGACACCGAGAATTTTGCCAACGCTCTGCGGGCCGCCTTGCGCCAGGCGCCGAAAGTCATTCTGGTCGGTGAGATGCGAGATGTGGAGACCATCTCCACCGCCCTGGAGGCTTCGGAAACCGGGCATTTGGTCCTTTCCACGCTTCACACCATCGACGCCGCGAAAACCATCGATCGAATCGTTGGCGTCTTTCCGAAGGACGAAGAGAGGCAGATACGTACGCGATTCGCCCAGTCCTTCAAGTGGATCGTCAGCCAGAAGCTCATTCCCAAGCGGGGTGGGGGGAGGACGGCGATATGCGAGATTCTGCGCGCCAATTCGCGGACCCGCGAGTACATCCAGCAAGGTGAGCGGGAGGGCAAGAGCCTCCTGGACGCGATGGAGGACGGCGCCTTGGATGGGATGCAGACGTTCGATTCGGAGCTTCTGCGACTGGTCGAGGCACGTTCCCTCGATGCCGAGGAAGCCCTGACGTATGCGACGAACCCAACCAACCTCCGACTGCGTTTGGCCAGCCACGCCGACGGCACCAAGGACGGCGCCGCAGAAACTCCAGGCGACGCGGCAGCGGTTGGCACCGGCTCCGATATGGACACCCTGATCGAGAGGTGAACGTGCAGACCAACTGCCCGCAGTGCTCCCAAAGGCTCGTCGTTGAAGATGACAAAATACCCGCCGCGCCGTTCATGCTCCGCTGTCCCAAGTGCCAAATGGCTCTGAAGCTTCCGGGAAAGGCCGGAGCCTCTGCTCCGCCACCGGGCGCGGATCGGCCGGGCCGGCCGGCGCCTCCGTCGGCGGTAGCTCCTCCTGCAACCACGGTGGCGGGAGTCAACGCTATCCAACGACCGCAGCAATCCGATGCCGCTCCGGCCATTCACGGGGGACAACCTGCTCCGGCCGCGGCTTCGGTGGGTGCCGACTCTAGAAACGCAACCACGCAACGGGCCTTGCTCGCCCTGGCTGGCCAGGCCGAACAAGGTCCGCAGAGTGCGGTGACCTCCTTGCTGCGACGGAACGGTTACAGTGTGGAGACAGCCACCGAGCCGAAACAAGGAGTCCTCCTTCTGGAAAGAAACAGTTACCACGTGGTGGTGACGACGCCGAACGGAGGAGCGTCGGCCGGCGGCGTGAGTCTCTACAAACGCATCGTGGCACTCGCTCCCGAGGTCCGTCGCGATCTGTTCCTGGTGTTATTGGGGAACGAGTTCAACTCCGGCGACGGAACACAAGCCTTTGCCGCCATGGCCGATCTGGTTCTCCACCCCAAGGACATTGATAGTTCGGAAGAGCTGCTGCGGGCCGCGGTGGCCGAGAGGAGCCGGCTATACGAGGCTTTCCGCGAAGCGCAAGCGCGCTTGCACAAGCGAAAGTACTAGCCGCTCTCCGAAACGCACTCCCGTTGAGACGCTTCTCGGTGTCCGGCCGAGCCGGCGCCTTACAGTTTGAACTCTCCTGTCTGATCCATACAATCCAGCGTGGATCGCCTCGCAGATGAAGATTCACCTGGTCGATGGAACCTACGAGCTCTTTCGAGCCTACTACGGAGCGCCCGGCGCGCTCGGCCCGAAGGGACGGGAAGTCGGTGCGACCCGAGGCTTCCTGCGCAGTCTCCTCTTTCTGCTCCGTCAGGACGACGTCACTCACGTCGCCTGTGCCTTCGATCATGTCATCGAGTCTTTCCGCAACGATCTGTTCGCTGGCTACAAGACCGGTGAGGGGATAGAGCCTGAGCTTCTGAGCCAGTTCGAGCTTGCCGAGAGAGCCACACAGGCACTGGGGATCGTGAGCTGGCCGATGGTGAAGTTCGAGGCCGATGATGCTTTGGCCACCGCGGCCGCACGCTGGAGAGATTCACCGAAGGTGGAGCAGATCGTCATCTGCTCTCCGGACAAAGACCTGGCTCAATGCGTGGTGGGACAGCGTGTGGTGTGCTACGACCGCCGGCGGCAGAAGATGTTGGACGAGGAGGGGGTCATCACCAAGTTCGGCGTGTCGCCGGAGTCGATTCCGGATTGGCTGGGACTGGTGGGCGACGCTGCCGACGGCATTCCGGGGCTCCCGGGGTGGGGCGCGAAGTCTTCGGCACGGATCCTGGCCCGCTATCGTCACATCGAAGACATTCCCGAGGAAGCCTTCCTTTGGCAGGTGCAGGTGCCAGGAGCCAAGCGCCTGGCGGCGAGTCTTCGGAGACATCGTGAGGAGGCGCGGCTCTACCGCCTACTAGCCACTCTCCGAACGGATGTCCCTCTTACCGAACAGCTCGAGGATCTCCGCTGGAAGGGAGCGCCCCGAGAGCGACTGGAGGCGCTTTGCCGCGAGCTCGGAGACGAAGATCTCCTGGACCGCGTTCACGGTTGGCTCGACTGACGGCGCGCCCCGCGGTCTCTCATTCGCCGGCCGCCGGGGCACACAGCTTTTCTAGCCTCTCCGGATCTCCCTGCAAGGCGATTCGCTGCATGTAGTGGTGGACACTCCTCAGCCCTCCCAGCTCTTCCCCGCCACCGGCGCGGCCCGGGCCACCGTGAACGAGGTGCGGCATGACGACCCCATGGCCGGTCGACTCCGGCGCCGCCTTGGCGTTTATCATCATCAAACGGCCATGATAGGGCGCGAGTCCGAAAGTCATCCTCCGGATGAAGTCTTCGTCTTCACTGTGGACCGAGGCCACCAGGCTCCCGCCACCGCGCCGCGCCAAACGGATGGCTTGCTCGACGTCACGGTAAGCCATGAGGGTTGCCACCGGACCGAAGACCTCGATTTCGTGGGCCGATTCCGCCGCTTCGGCGTCCTTGCTGCGCAGAAGGATGGGCTCCATGAAGAATCCTCGTTCCGTACCGGCGCCCTCGAATTGCGTCCTGTTCGGATCGCCGAAGACGATTTCCGCTTCTCGGCTGAGGGCCTCGATGCCCCGGCGGGCAGATTCGACCGCCGCTTGATCTACCAATGGCCCCATACCCACTCCGCTCACTGCAGGGTCACCGACCCTCAAGGCACCTAGTCTTTGCTTGAGATCGTCGATGACCGCCTGCTCCGTTTCCTTGGGTACCAGGAGGCGTCGGATCGCCGTGCATTTCTGTCCCGCCTTGATGGTCATCTCCTTGAAGACTTCCTCGGTGAAGTGAGCCAGACCCGGCGAACCGGCGGTGATGTCCGGTCCGAGGATGATGCAGTTCAGGGAATCGGTCTCGATGTTCACGCGGACGGCGTTCTTGACGATGTTGGGATGGGAGCGGATCTTCCGGCCGGTGGACGCAGAGCCGGTGAACGAAACCACGTCCTGGCACGTCAGATGATCGAGGAGATCGCCGATCGATCCGCAGATGAGCTGCAACGTTCCCTCGGGCATGACTCCCGACGCGATCAAAACCTCGACCATGCGGAAGGCGAGCCAAGCCGTGGGCGTCGCCGGCTTGACGATCGATGGCATGCCGGCGAGCAGAGATGGGGCGAGCTTCTCCAGCATTCCCCAGGAAGGAAAATTGTAGGCGTTGATCTGGACAGCGACGCCCTCCAGGGGGACGTAGATGTGCCGCCCCACGAAGTTGCCGGGCTTGGAGAGACGGGCGATTTCGCCGTCGGTGAGAAACGTACTGGCGGGGAGCGTCTTCCCGCCCAGGCTGGCGTAGAAGCCCAGCGCGGCGATACCTCCTTCCACGTCCAACATAGCGTCGCGACGAGTGGCTCCGTAGGAGGCGGTGATGTCGTGAAACTCCGGCAGGTTCTCTTTCAAAGTGGCGGCCATGGTCTTGAGCAGAGTCGCCCTTTCGGGGAAGGTCATGGAACGCAGACGGGACCCACCCTTCGTTCGTCCCCATTCGAGCATGCCGTTGAAGTCGAGTCCCTCGCTGCCGCAGGTGGCGATCTCCTCGCCGGTGACGGCGTGGTGCAACAGGCGCCCTTTGCCCTTGCCAATTCTCCACTCGCCTCCGGCGTAGCTCTTCAGCGTGATCATGGCTCAGTCCTTTCACTCCCGGCCGATTCGATGCCCGACCTCGCGATTATACCGGAGGCGGGAGGTGTGGACTCAAGGTGGGATACTCCGATTCGCTATAATTGTCTCCGTATGAAACGCCTTGCGGTCAGTATCCTGCTTCGGCCGCGCGACGAGTCGCAGGAAGTTCTGCTAGTCGATCGTAATCCGAAACTCGCCTTTTTCGGTGGTTATCAAGCCTTCCCAGGAGGAACTCTAGAGCCGGAAGACGCGAAGGCGCCCATCAAGAACCTGCCAGACGCGGG
>DATDRI010000295.1:0-3337 GCA_035291825.1 Vicinamibacteria bacterium
AAGCTGCTGTTCCGGATTCAAGACGAATTCCGGAACGGAAAGACCCGCCCCACCAGCGAGGTCGATATCCCCGCCGAGCGGCGAAGCAATGTTCTGCGCGCCTCGTTGGAAGTGGCACTGGGGACCAAACACCTTCTTACCACAACCTACCGCAACAGTCGCGACCAATACGAGGATCTGGTGATCGACCCGCTGAGAACCACCGAGCTGCTCAATCGAACCGAGCACACTTATGGTCTCCGTTTGTCTCGATATCTAACCGCTAAGACCACCGCGGTCGTAGAGGGCTCGTTCCAGACCCTGGATTTCGACGAGGAGGCGGCGCTACGGGACGGCCACGCCTATATGGGCTCGGCCGGGTTCATCTTCAACCCCAAGAGCAACGTGCGCGGACAAGCCCTCTTGGGTTACAAGCAGATGCTCCCTGAGTCCCCGGAACAGCCCGAGTACCGAGGAGCCATCGGCTCGGTCGATGTGCAGATGCGCCTGGGGGAGCGACTGGACGTGACCACACTCTACTCGCGGGATACGCTGCCTTCGGTGGTGAGAGACAACTGGTTCTTCGTCGAGCACCGCTTCGGCGGGGCGGTGGACGTCTATCTGACTCGTTCCTTCTACGTCCGGCCGGGCGCCACCTTCGGGCGAAACAACTATCCGGGGCCCACCACCCTCATCAACGACGATGGACAAGTGGTAGAAGAGCCCATCGAGGATCGGTTCGATATTTATTCTCTCGGCTTCAACTACCGCATGGGAGAGCTGTGGACGGCGAGACTGGAAGGCAACTACCTCGACCGGGAGTCGAACTTCCGTCCGTTCACCAAGGATCGCTTCTATTTCACTTTCGGGATCGCGACCAGTATCACCAAGCCCTAGTTCCAGGACTCCGCCTGGGTCTTTGCAGGCTGCTGGTAGTCGTCGGTGCTTCCGTACTCATAGGTGTGATAGCTGTAGTAGTACTGCTGTGCGTAGTCGCTGAGATTGACGTCGTTTAGAATGACACCGGTTAATCTCCCCCGCACCCGCTCGACCAGATCCTCGCAGGTCTTCAGGGCGTGGCGCGAGGTCTGTCCGTTCCGCACCACCAAAAGCGCGGCGTCGCAGCGAGCCGTCAACAGGTGGCTATCGATCACCGGCAGTAGAGGAGCGGAGTCGACCAGCACGAAGTCGAAATGCTCCGAGCAGCGCGCCAAAGCTTGATCCATCGCGGCCGAGCCAAGAAGCTCCGCAGGAGATGGGCTAAGCGGCCCCGCCAAGAGCACGTAAACATTGGCCACGTGGGTACGGAAGACACAACCCTGATCGACACTCTTCTGTCCGGTGAGAACGCTGCTCAAGCCCACGCGATTGTACATTCGGAAGACCCGGTGCAGCCGTGGGCTCCTGAGATCGGCGTCCACCAAGAGAACTTTCTTTCCCAACTCCGCCAGTGAGGTGGCCAGATTACAAGTCACGAACGTTTTGCCGGCACCCTTCTCGGCGCTGGTGACCAGGACGACTTTGGGGGGCGCCCCCGGGTTGGAAAGCATCAGGGAACCTCTCAGGAATCTGAACTGTTCTCCCATGACGGACTGCTGCCGAGCCACTAGAGCCTCTGCATCCCGCAGAACGGGCAAAGAGCTATGGGTCGCGACGGTGCGTGCGGAAGCCCCGGCGGAATGGGAAGAATGCCTTGGCGGGATTCTCTTCTGCTCCGGCCCGCTGGGCAGGCAACGAGGAACCATGCCAAGGTAAGGAGCAGAGATGCACTGGCGCAGATCCTCGGCGCCACAGACGGAAGTGTCCCAATAGTCCAGAAAGAAAGCTAAACCGACCGCCAGAAAAATACTCAGCACTCCGCCCAGAGCCAGATTCCTCGTCAGGCTGGGACGGTATCGACTGGTGGGAGCCACCGCCTGTTCCACCACTCGCACGTTGACCGGCTGGCGCTCGCCCAGATCGGCGCTCAGTCCCGTCTCGCTCTGCCTGCGGAGCAACTGCTGGAGCATGGCGCGCTGGTTGTCCAGCTCTACCTTGATACTGTTGTAGTCCGATGCCACCCGATCCAGCCCCTGCGCTTCGCTCTTCTGTTTCTCGAGGGTCTGCCGCAGGAGGGCTTCCTGCCTGGCGGTTGCTTCATACTCCACTCGGGCGGCGGCGATGGCTTTCCGTGCTGCCGCCTGGATCTCGAGATCCAGACGTTCCTCCACTTCCTCCAGGGCGCTTCGGATCCGTTGCATCTCCGGCCAGTCCGGCTTGAACTTCGTTGATAGCTCTGCGTACTCTTTCTTCAAAGAGGAATACTCTTGCCGTAGATCTCGAATCGCACCGTCACTGTTGACCTCGCCGACGGAGGCGGGATCCGACTCCGCCAGGCTCTGGTACTTGGCTTCGGCCGCCGCTCGCTGGCCCTGAACGACGCTCAACTGCCGGTTCAGGTCCTCGAGCTGTTGGATGACGATGTTCTCCTTCTTGTCTACCATGACGATATCTTGAGACTGACTGTATTCCCGAAGGAGTTTCTCTTTTTGCTGTATCTCGGCCTGTAGCTTTTCAATCTGGTCGCGAATAAAGGATGCGGTATCCTTAGCGATTCCCGTCTCCGCTTCACTATTGAAGGCGATGTACTCGTCCACCAAGGAGTTGGCGAGTTGGGCGGACAACCTGGCATCGGAGGTTACCAAGCTCACCTCCAAGAGCTGCGTGCTGCGAACGGACGAGACGGTCAGTTTGGAGAGCAGTTCATCGACCTGGGCTTCGCGATCCAAGGGTGGATCGAACTCCCAGAGCGGTTTCTTGACCTGAAGGGCGGGTTGGTCCCATAGATTGCCTCGCTCCAGGACCCGATGAGCGAGGGTCCGACTGCCGAGTACCCGCTGCTGGGTGGCATAGAACTCCTCATATCCGGCTCGGACGTCCTCCACCATGACGTCTTGAACGAGATTGATCTTGCCTTGGTCGACTTGAACGAGCGTCGTCGCTCTATAAGTGGAGGTCTGCAACAGACTGCCGATGAGAGTTACACCGAGAACGGTTGACACCACGACCGCGATGAGCCAGCGTCGCTTCAGCATCAGAAAAAGGTAGTCGCGGAGATGGACTTCCCGCGCGGGCGGAAGCGCAGGGTCCCCGGGAGATCTCTCAAAGGTCATGGCTCAAATCTCTCAACGCGTCATCACCGGCAGAGAGTGCCTGAACGCTGGTTGCGCAGATCGAGGGGCAGTGTCTCACCCTCGTTTCTCGCCGCCGACGCCCCCGTCTTCCAGACGGATGAAGCCGACACCAATCTGTTGTCGGAATTTCTCCTCATTATACAGCATGTTGACCCTCTACCCAACTGCGTTTGTCCCCTGGCAGC
>DATDRI010000296.1:0-8915 GCA_035291825.1 Vicinamibacteria bacterium
CGCTCAGCGGCAGAAGGGCGGGCAGGACATGTACGGCCCCTACCAGGTTATCGAGAACTGGTTGCAGCCGTTTCCCGATGATCTCCATTCCCATGACGGGTGGACCTTTGGGTCGCAGGCAGCGGTGTACGCCGAGACCCCAGACCGAATCTGGATTGCGCAGCGGGGCGAGTTGCCTCTGCCGGCGGGCGCTAAGCCGTGGACGCCCTATGCGCAGATCATTCCCTCCCCCGGATCCGCCACCGGCCCTCGCAACATGCGCTATCTCCACGTCATCTTCGTGGTGGACCGCAACGGCAAAATGGTGCAGCACTGGCCGCAGCACAACCACCTCTTCGACCACCCGGAAGCCCCGATTCCCGCGCGAGGACCGCACAAGATCAAGATAAGCCCGTACGATCCCGAGAAGCACGTGTGGGTGATTGACGACAACCTCCACCAGATCTTCAAGTTCACCTATGACGGCAAGTTGGTCATGACGCTCGGCGAGATGGGCGTGGAGGGGCGCGGTCCGAACACCTTTGCTCGTCCGACGGACATTGCCTGGCTGCCGGACGGCACGTTCTTCATCAGTGACGGCTACCACGGCAAGCGCGTGGCCAAGTTCGACCCGAACGGTAAGTTCCTGATGGACTGGGGTCGTGAGCCGGCCAACGCGGAGAACCCGGGCCCCAACGAGTTCAATACGGTCCATAGCGTTGCGATTAGTAAGGACCGCCGAGTCTTTGTCGCCGATCGCGGTCACGAACGGTTTCAGGTCTTCGATGAGAACGGCAAGTTCCTCGACATGTTTCAGACCCGCGAAGCCCACTGGCCGACCGGCGTTCGGTCTCAGCCGTACTACCACCTCATTAGCGACGACCAGCACCTCTGGATGGGGGACGGCGGGACGCAGCGGGTCACGAAGTACGATCTGAACGGGAATTTCCTGTACGGTTGGGGCCAGCCAGGCGGGCAGCCCGGGCAGATCTGGGGTCCGCACCAGATGTCGGTGGATCAAGACGGCAACTTCTACATGGCCGAAGTGCAGAACGGCCGCATTCAGAAGTTCGTTCCGAAGCCTGGCGCCGACCCCGCGAAGCTCGTGGGCAAGGAGGTGCGCGGACCGGCGTCTGACTGACGGGCCGGCCGTAACGAAGACCTCTAGGACATGGGGGAGCCGCGGCTCCCCCATGTCTGCTCCTCCCCTTCGTCACCCAAATCCGCTATCTCGGCGAGCGTGGCGGATCCCGCTAGGTGGGTGTGCCCACGACCAGCGCCGGTTCATTCCGCCGAGGAAGCCACGGCCCATCACCAAGCAGGCGGCGGGTGCCGATCTAAAACATCGGACAGAACCGCTCTCCCCAACTCCGTTCCCAACATCTGTCCGCTGATCCAGCCTGCCTCCGCACCCGCAAGAAACGAGACCACACGGACCGTGTCCTCAGGCCGGCCCAGGCGTTCGCTTGGGGGAGTCTGAAGGAACAGGCGAATTAATGTACTTCAGCCCGAAGACGCTCGAGAAAACCATCGACCTGAGCGCCGGAGCCGACCTCGTCATTTATGGGACCTCGAAGAACGCCCATTCCGGTTTTGCCTCGCCGACGACGTGGGCCGGGTGAGCGTTGGTCTCCGAACTCCCGCGGCAGGGTCGGGTCTCGTTTCCTCACCTCGGAGCCCTGGCCAGTTCGCAATCATTTGGCATTTCGGGCCGAAGCGGCGGAGGCCTTGATAACGCTTGACGTTATTAACGGAAGGCGTTATGATGATTCGACGGGGATGATCAAGGGCTTTCGGGACAGAGATACCGAGAGGGTTTTCCGGAGAGAGAAGTCCCGGAGGTGGGCGCCGACCGTTCAACGCATGGCTCAAAGAAGACTGCTAATCCTCGATGCTGCGGAGTCACTTAACGAGCTGCGAGTCCCTCCCGGTAATCGTTTGGAGAAGCTGTCACGCGATCGACGGGGCCAATATAGCATTCGGATTAACGATCGGTGGAGAATCTGTTTCCGCTGGACCGAGGGCGACGCTTTCAAAGTAGAGATTACGGATTACCATTAGGGGAGTTCTATGACACGCAAAAAATTTCCTCCTATCCATCCCGGCGAGATTCTCCTCGAGGAGTTCTTGAAGCCGATGGGTATCAGCCAATATCGGTTATCCCAGGGTATTGGTGTGCCCCCGAGACGCATCAACGAGATAGTCCACGGTAAGCGGTCGATTACTGCCGACACCGCCTTGAGGCTCGCGCGCTACTTCGGAACGTCGGAGAGGTTCTGGATGAATCTCCAGTCTCGATACGACCTTGAAGTTGAAAAGGATAAGCTCGGCCGACGCCTCGAGAAAGAGGTCCACCCGATTGCACGCGCCGGGTAGCCTGAGGCGCGGTGGTTGCGATCACCTGATCACGGCCACCTTGGAACCTGGGGTTTCGGGGAGAGATGTCTCAGCGTTGGAAGCGAGCCAGCTTTTGTGGATGTTGGGTGAACTCTTCGGGAAGAACCTTGATGGCGACTTCCCGCCCGAGCTTGGTGCCCCGCGCGCTGTAGACCTCTCCATTCCACCGCCACCGAGGGGGGCGAGGATCTTGCAGGGTCCCAGCGTTTTGTTAGGGGTGAATGACATCGCCAGCCTCTTGAAGTTCTCGGGCTGTCCGAAGAACGTGGGATCGTAGCCGAACAGGATATTCGCCCCTCTCGCGACGGTCAGGTCCATGAGTTCGGCCTCGTCATCATCCCGCCCGCCTTTGGGCTCTTAGAAGCGGAAGGAGTACTGAAACTTCGCGGACACCTTGCTGTCTTGTGCTCTGAACCGGAGGTCGTCGGTCTCTTCCTGGATCCAGCCTTGGTTGAACGCGAAGAACAATTCATTGCCCGGCCGCAGCGTCCAGCGGACACGGCTCTGCCAGCCCACGTTTCTGGATCGGTTGTCGTACTGAATCAGGTTGAAGAACGACAACCTCGGGGAGGCGCTGTAGTTTATGTTGGAGGTCACGATCCTGGCAGTGAAATCGCCTTCCGGCAACCGAGCGAACGTCTGGTTGGTGTTCAAGCTGATGGTGAACCTGGGCGGGAGCTTGTAGGTGATGGACGCGGTCACCTGCTCGGCCTCCCCCGACCAGTAGTTGCCCCAGAGCACGTTGAGACTTCCCGAGAGTCGGCGTTTTGTGGCGGTCGAGAACAGATTGCTCTTGAAGCGCGTGAACCGGTACTCGCCCGGGGGCAGAACGACGCCGGATGAGATCTCGAACGGCTCGAAGAGTCGCTCGTAGGTGGGGTTGAAGTCGAGCAGCCCGTGGATGTTGTCTCCGGAATTGAAGTGCCAATCCAGTAGCGTGACATAGAGGTCCCAGCTCTCGACCTGGTTGTTATCCAGTCGCGTGAAGCGTGTATAGAACACGTCGTGGAACATCTGCTGAACGTTGAGAAAGTTCTTGGGGCGAGGATTGTAGCTCCCGGCGACCCGGAGCAACTGGATGTTGTCGCGCTGAACGAAACCGAGTGAGGGGTCGAAATTCTCCTGAACTTCCCGAAATACCACCTGGGCATCGAACCTATCGTTGGGATACCGCGCCGAGAAGCCGTACGACCAGTCCTTGTCGGAACGGCCTTCATTCACGCTCTTGACGGCGTAGGCGTTCACGTCGAGATTGCGGGATCCGCCGAGAAAGCGGGATGTCGTCAGGCGTAGGTCGGCGCCATAGGTCTGGCCCGACTGCCCGGAAGCGGGATCGCCGCCAGTGAAAATGACACCCGCGTAGGACTGCTGGAACAGATTCTGCTTGATGCGTCCGACGAAGAGGCTCTTCTCTTCCACGACGTCCTGTAGGTCGCCGGTGCGCACCGCCAGCACGCCCACATCGGTCCGGCCCATCTTGCCCGTCAGCTTGGCGCCCACATCGATGGGTACCTCCTCGCCGTCCAGCAGGCCGATGCGGCGGCTGAAGAACGGGTACACGTCGGCTCCCGCGGAGGGAATGCCACCGGGCGTGCCCGGCCCGGTGCTGGCGAAGCTAAAGACACCCGCGTCCTCCAGAAAGAACGCTCGCTTCTCCGGAAAGAAAAGCGAGAAACGCTGAAGGTTGATCTGGCGTGCGTCGACCTCGGTTTCCCCGAAATCCGTGTTGACCGTGCCGGTCAGCTTCAGACTGGGCGTGATGCTGTAAAACAGATCGAGGCCGGGTTCGCCCTTGAAATCATCTTCTCCTGTGTCGCCGAAGTGCAGTGCGTTCCCGGCGATAAAGGGGCGAAGATCGAGACCGACGCCCTGCGTCAGCCCTTCGAGATTCGTGATCTCACCGGCCTCGGACACTTGCAGAAACTGTGTTTCCAGACGAGCGCCCGACCAGCGAATATCCTCCAACTTTCGATAAATGTTGCGGGAGACGTTGAATCCCCACACCGTCCGTCCGGCGGGAAAGTTCAGGCTCTTGAAGGGAATCGCAAACTCCGCAACCCATCCTCGCTCCGTGCGTCTCGTACGTACGTGCCAAATGGCGTCCCAGTCGGTGTTCAACTGACCATTCGCGAACGTCAGGCCGTCCACCAGGGCGCCCGATGGATTCGTTGCGAAATAGAAGGCGCTCCGCTGATCGCGAAACGTGTCCAGAAGGATCTCGATGCGGTCGTCCGAGTTCAGGCTGGCGTCCCGCGCCATCTGTGTCCCGATGACCCTCTGCGGCTCGGAGTCGTAGGCCACCACGCCGATGTAGAGGTTGTCTTGATCGTACAACAGGGTGACGTCGGTTCTTTCCGTGGGAGTCTCACCGGGCACGGGCTGTCGCTGAATCAGGTCGCCGATCTCCGGCGCCGAGCTCCAGACCGGCTCGTCCAACACGCCGTCGATGGTGATGGCTTCCGTGGTGGCGGTGACCACCGCCGACCTGGTCAGCGTCTCGGTGGAAGCCGTCTCTTGCGGAGTGGCGGCATGAGCCGCGGGAGCAACGAGGCATCCCCACAGAAAAACCTCTGTGAGCGCGACGGTGCCCCGGTAACGAGCATGCGGGACGCTAGGACCTGCCTCGACCGTGTTCGCGCTACCGTTCATGTGCATGGGCGTGCTTCCTTGCCGACGGCTGCTCCCCTGCACCGCCGCGTGCGCCTGAACGAATCTCCGCCAATACTACTCCAAGCTTCGCACCTTTAGGGTGCATGAGGCCCAGCCGCGATCCAACCGCTAGAGGGTTGAGCGCTTAGTCGTCTTCGGTGCGGAGACTCGCTTCCACTGCCCGACGGAACGAGGCGGGATCGATGGCGGGATAGCGGTAGAGCTCGGGCTCGATGGCCTCGAAGTAACGGAGGACTTCCTCGGCATCTATGAGCTCTCTCTGCAACATCTCCCGGACATCTTGCGCGTCCTGAGAATGACCCCGCTCGATTTTGGCAAGCGCTTGTGCATAGAGGTCGTAGTGGTAGAAGGAGAGTTTGCCCTCCCGAGTGATGTATACGGAGCGGTCCTGCCAGCCGGAAAGCTCGGGAATGAAATCGGAGGGGGAGGCCAGCTCGACGTTGATTTGAAGGGTCTCCTTCAGGCCGGGCAGGGCGCGGAACAGAGCGTCACTCTCGGGAAAGAAACGAACATCGACGTCGATGGTGGTCTCACGCCATCCGAGGAGAACAGCGGTGGCGCCGCCGGTGAAGTAGAGACGGCTGTCGGTCTGCGCCTCGGCACCTAGCCCGCGGATGAACTGCCAGATCCGCTCCGCATCGGCTAGTCTGCGCATTCGGCCGCCCGCTCGAAGCTGACGAGTCTCCGGATCAGGGCGTTATAGCGAGAGTGCGCTGCATCGGGATCGGTTCTCGAGAGGTGTTGATAGAGGCGGTGCTCGGGAGAAGGGATCGACTTCTCCGGCACCGGCAGGCCGAGCCTCCGAAGCCGGGGCGCTCCGATCGAGACCAAGAGCGCTGGCACGGACTCGACGCCTTTCGATAGGTCATCGATCCCGCGCCGGACGAGGTCTTCTCCGGGAAGCGCTACCGTAGCCACGTCCGATTCTAACACGCGACTCGTCTCGAACTTCGTCCTTCAGGGCGCCTGAGGCCCGGCCGCGATCAAATCGAGTCGCGGCTCTCCGAGGTGTCGCGCGATCTGATCGGCCGCCTCGTCGCGCAAACGCACCATCTCGGCGAGCGTCGCGGATCGCGCCAGGATCGGTGTGCCCACGACCAGCGCCAGGTTGCTCCGTCGAGGCAGCCACGTCCCGTCACGAAGCAGGCGGCGCGTGCCGATCAAGGACATCGGCAGGATGGCTCTCCCCGACTCCGCCGCCAGCTTGAAGGCACCCAGGCGAAAAGGTCGGAGCCCGCTGGCCGGCGTGAAGGTTCCCTCCGGGAAGAAAAAGAGCGACCGGCCTCGCCTCAATGCCTCTCCCAGCCTCTCGGCATCGGAAACGCTCTCCCGGAGGTCGCCCCGCTCGACCGGCAGGTGGCCCAGCCGACCCATGATGCGCCCCAACACCGGCCACCGCATGGCATCCCGCTTGACCACGAAGGCGACGTCGAGCGGAAGGCTGGCCAGCAAGGGAAGGGGATCGATGTAGCTGGCGTGATTCGAGACGAGGACGAACGGCTCCTCGGCGCCGCTTTGCAAAGGGCCGAGGCCCTCGACACGAACGCGGTATCCCGCGACATGCAAGAAGACTTTGACTCCCAACCGTACCACGCGGACAAACCCGCGTCGGGAAGGAAGGATCCAAGAGAGGCCCCAGACGGGGAGAAACAAAGTGAACGCGACGAATAGTACGTAAAGGCCATAGGCGAGGCGCCCCAGATCGAATAGGCGAGATTGCAGCCACAGAACGGACGACAGGACCGCCAACCTCGAGATCAGGAGGCGACCTTTACGCTTTCGCGCCGCGAGCTCTCCCCGCAGATACTGTTCCCGGCACGACGAGCGCCGGAGCTTACCACTCGATGTCTTGGGAACCGTTCGTGGTGGCGACAGAACGATGTCGTCGGGCGGGAAGCCGAGCGCTTCGGTGAGCCGTCGCTGAATCGCCGCGATCATCTCCCGCTTGGCGCCGTCTGACTCTTCGCGGGTTTCAGCAACCACCACGACCCTTTCCGTTCCGAGTGTGGGGTCGCTGACTCCGAAGGCGACCACGCACCCGCGCCTCACTCCTTCCACCTCGGCTACTACCTCTTCGATCGCCTCCGCATAGAGGTTGCGACCGGCGCGGATGATGATGTCCTTCAACCGACCGGTAATGAAGACCTCTCCGTCGATGAGAAACGCCCGATCTCCGGAATCCATCCAGCCCTCCGGCTTGCGGACCGACTCCGTCGCGCTGGGGTTTCGGAAATAGCCTTTCATGGTGGAAGGGCCACGAAACTGAAGATGGCCCTCCACGCGTTCCGAAACCTCCTGCCCGCGCTCATCCACCACACGGATCTCATGGCCGGGTATCGGGTGGCCCGCGGAGACAAAACGGAAGGGCGTCTTCTCCTTGTCGGAGGCGGTAAAAGCTCTGCCCTCCTTCTCGAAACGCTCTCGGGAGATTCTCTCCACACGGGGCTTGCGGCCGGTTTCGCTCGCGGCGAGAGCCAGCGAAGATTCCGCCAGGCCATAGACCGGCATCATGCTCTCCGGGCGAAAACCGTAGCGAGAAAACCGGGAAATGAATCGTTCCATGGTCCCCGCCGACACCCGCTCTGCCCCGTTCAGTGCTCCGCGCCAACAGGAAAGATCCAGTCCCTCCAAAGCCTCGTCCTTAATCCGCCTCACGCAGAGCTCGTAACCGAAGTTGGGTGCCGCAGACAGGGTGGCACGGCGCGCATGTACGGTCCAAAGCCACCGTTCCGGTCGAGAGAGAAACGCCAGGGGTGACATGATGGTTACCGGGAAACCGAATAAAAGAGGAGTGAGCCAGCAACCGATGAGTCCCATGTCGTGGTAGAGAGGAAGCCAGCTCACTCCCACGTCGGTTGGCCTCAAGTCGATCGCCGTTCCGAGAGCACGCATGTTGGCCAGAAGATTTCGGTGGGTCAGCAGCACTCCCTTGGGATCCCCGGTGCTTCCCGATGTGTATTGGATGAGAACTGGAGCATCCGGATCGACGACCAGGTTCGACGGGGCGCCGGCTTCACTACGAAGCGCTTCGACGGTGGTGACGTGACGCAACCTGGGTGCACGTGAACCGAGGTAATGACCCATCGTTCGACCCTTCTGGACGGTTATCAGAACGGATGCCTGACAGTTCCACAGGATGTCCGCCTGGCGGCGAACGTATTCCTGAATTCGCTCCAGACTGAAGGGGGGATAAAGAGGCACGGGCACCGCTCCCGCCAGGAGAATCCCGGCAAAGGCGGTGAAAAACTCGCGGCTGGTGGGAAGCATGAGGGCCACCGGATCCCCGACACCAACCCCCCGCCCGACCAGCCCGCTCGCGATCTCGGAGGCTTCGCCTTGGAGCTCCCCATAGCGAATGATGGTCTCCACACCGCTTTCGGATTCGAGATAGATGTGCGGTCTTCCGGGCTCCGCCTCCGCCCTCTGGCAAATGACCTCCACCAGCGTCTCCACGGTCACCGGAAGTGAGCGGGCGGGACCGAGGGCTACCGGCTGTTGTCTCCTTGGAACCGTAGGACGCGCCGGGCAAGCGAGGATGGCCCGCACCAGATCCGCCGCCGTCTCGGACTCGGAGAGGACGGACTCGGGAAGCTCGATGGCAAAGACCGCTTCCAGTCTGGATACGAGCTCGACCCGTTCCAGGCTTCCCAGGCCGAGATCCCTTTCCAGTGAGGCGCCAACATCCACCGCCGCCAAGGCCCGGCTTCCGCCCAGACTCTCCAGCAGCTGGCGGACCGTTTGAAGAACTTCCTGCTCTACGGTGGAGGGATCGAGTCTCTGAACCACCATGGCGGCAACACACCTTGATTCAATCCGGAGCCGCCCCGGGCAGACTCATCGGCTGCCCGTCGTCGGGGCCAAGAAGATCC
>DATDRI010000297.1:0-3948 GCA_035291825.1 Vicinamibacteria bacterium
CCGCGGCGATGTTGAGGGGCGTCTGGCCGCCGAACTGAACGATTGCGCCTTCGGGCTTCTCTTTTCCGTAGATGCTGAGCACGTCCTCGACCGTCAGCGGCTCGAAATAGAGCTTGTTGGACGTGTCGTAGTCGGTGGAGACGGTCTCCGGATTGCAGTTGACCATGATCGACTCGATGCCCGCCTCATGTAGTGTGTAAGCAGCCTGACAACAGCAGTAGTCGAACTCGATTCCTTGCCCGATTCGGTTGGGGCCGCTCCCCAGTATCATCAGTTTGCGGCGCCCGCTCGGCTCGACTTCGCTCTCCACTCCATAGGTCGAATAAAGGTAGGGCGTGTAGGAAACGAACTCTGCGGCGCAGGTGTCGACGCGCTTGAAGCTGGGATGAATCCCCAGTTCCTTTCTCTTCTTGCGGATCGATTCCTCGCTTGAGTTCGCGAGCCGGGCTATCTGCCGATCCGAGAAGCCGCAGGCCTTGGCTTCGGGAAGGAGCCGCTCGACTTCCCCGGAGGCCAGACGGTTCTTCAGATTAACAATAATAAGGAGCTGCTCCAGAAACCAGGGATCGATGTGCGTTAGACGGTGGATCTCCTTCACCGTGAGCCCCTGAGAGAGGGCCTGGAAAAGCTGCCCCAGCCGATCCGGGGTCGGCACCCGAAGTTTCCGCCGAAGCCCCTGTGGGTCCTCCGGCTCGCCCATCAGCACACCGACTCCCTCATCGGTACGCTCGAGCGAGCGCAGGGCCTTCAACAGCGCCTCACGAAAGTTGGAGCCCAGAGCCATGACTTCTCCCACCGATTTCATCTGTATTCCGAGGGTCGGGTCGGCCTGCGGAAACTTCTTGAAGTTCCAGCGGGGCATCTTCACCACCACGTAGTCGATGGTGGGCTCGAAGCTGGCGGGAGTGGTACGGGTGATGTCGTTCTCGATCTCGTCCAAGCGGTAGCCGAGGGCAACCTTGGCCGCGATCTTCGCAATCGGGAAGCCGGTGGCTTTCGAGGCCAGGGCCGAGCTTCGCGAGACCCGGGGGTTCATCTCGATCACGACCATGCGGCCGGTCGAGGGCTCCACCGCAAACTGGATATTGCTGCCGCCAGTCTCTACACCCACCGCATCGATGACCCGGCGCGCCCAGTCTCGCATCTGCTGGTACTCCACATCGGTGAGTGTTTGAGCCGGTGCCACGGTGATGGAATCTCCGGTGTGGACTCCCATGGGATCGAGGTTCTCGATGGAACAAATGACCGTAAAGTTGGACGCCCCGTCTCGCATCACCTCCAGCTCAAACTCTTTCCAGCCGAGGAGCGATTCCTCGACAAGAACGCGGTTTACCGGAGATTGAAAGAGCGCCCGTCGAACGAGCTCCACATACTCGTCCAGGTTGTAGGCGACGCCTCCACCCGTTCCACCCAGGGTGAAAGAAGGCCGAAGGATGGCGGGGTAGCCGATCTCCTCGACCAGCTCCCGCGCTTCTTCGACGCTACCGGCGTAGCCGCTGCGGGGCACGTCCAGGCCGGCGGCGATCATCGCTTGCTTGAACAGCTGCCGGTCCTCGGCAAGCTTCACAGCCTCGAGCCTCGCCCCGATGAGACGCACGCCATAACGGTCGAGCACTCCGGATTCGGCTAGCTCCACCGCTAGATTGAGCGCGGTCTGCCCGCCCACGGTGGGAAGGAGCGCGTCCGGACGCTCGCGCTCGAGGATCGGCTCCACGAACTGGCGGGTAAGGGGCTCGATGTAGGTTCGATCGGCGAGCTCGGGGGCGGTCATGATGGTGGCGGGATTGGAGTTCACCAAGACCACTCGGACGCCTTCCTGGCGAAGCACTTTCACTGCCTGCGTTCCGGCGTAATCGAACTCGGCAGCTTGGCCGATGACGATCGGCCCGGAGCCCACCACCAGGACGCTTCCGATGCTTGGATCTCGCGGCACGGTCAGCCTCTCGCGCCTTCGAGCATTCTCAAGTAATCGTCGAAGAGATACTGGGCGTCATGAGGACCGGGTGAAGCCTCGGGGTGGTACTGAACGCTCATCACCGGTTCGTTTTTGAGGCGGAACCCTTCGAGCGTCCCGTCATTCAGATTGAAGTGGGTGAGCTCGACCGGAAGGCCTCGTAGCGAGTCTTCTTCTACCGCGAAGCCGTGATTCTGTGACGTGATCTCGACCGCGCCATCGGAAGCTCTCTTGACGGGATGGTTCGTCCCGTGATGGCCGAAAGGCAGCTTGTAGGTTCTCCCGCCCACCGCCAGGGCGAGCACTTGGTGGCCCAGACAAATGCCGAAGATCGGTACCTTCCCCAGGAGGTTTCGAGCCGAGTCGATCGCATAGCCGAGCGGCTCGGGATCGCCCGGCCCGTTCGAGAAGAGAACGCCGTCCGGCTGCAACGCCAGGACTTCCGACGCCGGCATCTCCGCCGGCACCACCGTCACTCGTATCCCGCGCGCCGCTAGGCTACGAAGGATCCCTCGCTTGATCCCCAGGTCATAAGCCACCACGTGGAAGCGCACCTCGCCCACCGCGGGCCAGGAATACGGCTCGCGGCAGCTGACTTCTTTTGCTAGGTCGGCGCCCACCATCGCCCGGGCACCACAGGCCTTCGCGACCTGCTCTTCTATGGGAGCCTCGGTCGTGGTCAGCAGGGCCCGCATCGCACCTTGAGAGCGAATATGCCGGGTGAGGGCGCGCGTATCGATTCCATGAATAGCGGGGATCCCGTGGTCCCGCAGGTAGCCATCGAGCGTGCCGGTGGCCCGATGGTTGCTGGCGATGGGGGAGGGCTCTCTCACCACCAGGGCCTCGACCATCGGACGCGGAGACTCGACGTCCTGGGCATTGACCCCATAGTTTCCGATATGCGGGTAAGTGAGAGTGACGATCTGACCGCAATAGGAAGGGTCGGTGAGGATCTCCTGATAGCCGGTTAACCCGGTGTTGAAGACGATCTCGCCGGTTGCGTCGCGGGGAGCACCAAGGGAGCTGCCGGTGAAGTAGCGCCCGTCCTCCAAGACTAGATATGCCGTCACCTAGGATAGACCCTGCGGATTCTAGTCGATCCCGGCATGAAAGTGAACCTTGATTCGCTGCGGCCGAGAACCCTTCGATCGCCACCGTGCTATCATGCGCCGGGAAATCAAGCCATGAGAGCCTTCCTTCTGAGTCTTCCTCTCCTGCTTTCAAGTTGGACGCCGGTGCCGACCTCCGAGAGGCAAGCTCCGCAGGAAGAGCCTCACTTGGCGAACATCCAGCGGCTGACCGACGGCGGCGAGAACGCCGAAGCGTACTTCAGCTTGGAGGAAGATCGGCTGATCTTCCAGTCCAACCGTCCTCCCTACGCGTGCGATCAGATCTTCACCATGAAGGTGGATGGAAGCGACGTGAAACACGTCTCCACCGGCAAGGGACGGACGACCTGCGGGTATTTTCTACCGGGGAGAAAGATACTCTACGCTTCCACCCATCTGGCGGGAGATGCTTGTCCTCCCCGGCCGAGCTTCGAGCGAGGGTACGTCTGGCCCGTCTACCAGAGCTATGACCTCTTCACCGCCAGCTTGGATGGGGGAGACATTCAGCGACTCACCTCAGCGCCCGGCTACGATGCGGAGGCCACCGTCTCCCTCGACGGTTCACGCATCGTGTTCACGTCCGTGCGGGACGGAGACCTCGAGCTCTATACCATGAAGGTGGACGGAAGCGAGGTTCGACGCCTCACCTTCGATAAGGGTTACGACGGTGGCGCCTTCTTCTCCGCCGACGGAGCCCGGATCGTCTACCGCGCGCATCATCCCCGTGAGGACGACGCCCTCTCGAGATACCAGACTCTTCTCGAGCAAGGCCTGATCGAGCCCAGCGTGCTCGAAATCTTCGTCATGGACGCCGACGGAAGTAACAAGAGACAAATCACCGCGAACGGGGCGGCCAACTTCTGCCCCTTCTTTCATCCGGACGGC
>DATDRI010000298.1:0-2405 GCA_035291825.1 Vicinamibacteria bacterium
CTTTGACATTTGTGAGACCGGAGAAACCAGTTACCGTGGACCTAGCTCATGAGAAGGAGTGAAAGCATGAACGGTAGGGTGTCCCAGCGCGCCGCGTTGGCAGTCAAGGTGAAAGTAGAGGAAAAGGAGAACGAGCTCAAGATATTTTCACGCACCTTGAAGGTGGTAACGGACAGTCGCGTGGAGCTTTACAACGTCACCGACCGGATTCGTGATCTGGTCCGAGCCTCGGGAGTCAAGGCCGGCTTCCTCGTCGTGTCGACTCTGCACACCACCACGGCGGTGTTCATCAACGAGTTTCAAGCGGCACTCATGGCCGACGTCAAGACCTTTCTGGACCGGTTCGTCAACAAGGAGCATGGGTACCTTCACAACTGCGAGGATTGCTCCGACTGCGACCGGAAGAACGCGGATTCCCACCTTAGAGCCATGCTCCTGGGACACAATCTGACTTTGCCCATCCAGGAAGGTGCCATTCTCCTGGGCAAATGGCAAAGCATCCTGTTCGCCGAGCTCGATGGACCCCGGGAGAGGATGCTGACCGCGCAAGTCATCGGCATCTAGCGGGCCCCTCCGCACGGTGTCCCCTGGTTGGCAGGCCAAGACCCGCCGGGCGTCCGTCTCCGCCCTGAGCCCACGCTGGTGAGGAAGCGATCCGGTGTCCAGAAACGAGCTAGACTGGTGGCCGCCCAGGCTGGCGGGAGGACCAGCAGACCTTGCAGCTTCGCTTGGACTTCGACTTCAACGCCGCCCACCGACTTCCCTACTATAAAGGCCCCTGTTTCCACACCCATGGACACAACTACCGCCTGCGTGTTCTGGTCGAGGGACGGGTTGACCCGGCAACAGGTCTGACCACGGATTTCATGGTCATCAAGCGCTTGGTACAAGAGCACGTTCTCCGAACCATCGATCACAACGACCTGAACCAGGTACTCGACAACCCCACCGCGGAGAACGTGGTCGCCTGGATATGGCAGCGCCTTCGACCGGCCTTGCCCGGACTGATCGAGCTGCAACTATTTGAGACTCCCGACTGCGGGGTCATCTACCGTGGGGAACCGAATGGCAAAGCGGAAGCCGCCCCCAACTAGGTCGGGCAGAGGAAAGAATCGACCCGTCCGATCGCCCGACGTGCGCTCGATGAGCGCCGCCATCCGGACGTTCTTGGAAAAGGCGGGCATCGACGTCAGTCTGCCGCAGCTTCTGGACACGCCGCAGCGGGTAGCCCAATCTTGGAGCGAGGAGTTCCTGGATGGCTACCACGCGGACCCCCTCCTCATTCTGCAGGACAGTTTCGAGACCGATGGAAGACCCGCGGAAGGCTCCTCCGATTTGGTCTTGGTCAAAGACATTCCTTTTCACGGTCTGTGCCCTCACCACCTGCTTCCGCTCCAGGGACGCGCACATATCGGCTATCTCCCCGATGGGAAGCTGGTGCCCTTCTCGGGTCTGGTCCGACTGCTGGATTGCTTCGCCCACCGCTTAGAGGTACAGGAGACAGTAACCAAGCAGGTGGCCGAGGCGCTGATGGCGCATCTCGGAGTCAAGGGCGCGGCCGCGGTCTTGGAAAGCGAGCAGACCTGCATGACCCTTCGAGGAGTAAAGAGGTTGGGCACTCGGATCGTCACCAGTCACTTCGCCGGAGTCTTCACGTCCCGCGCCGACCTGCGAAGCGATTTTCTGAGAAGCGTTGGCAACCTTGAGTGATCTCTTCGGTTAGCTCTAGAAACCACCCATGCTCACCAACTTCGTCTCCAGGTAATTCTCGAGGCCTTCCCGGCCCGACTCCCTTCCCAATCCGCTCTGTTTCCATCCCGAGAACGGCCCTTCAGTGGCGGCGACCGACCAGTCGTTGACGCCGACCAAACCGAACTCCAGCCCTTCATAGCAGCGCACCGCCGTCTTCAGGTCGTTGGTCCACACGTAAGAAGCCAGGCCATAGGGGGTACGGTTCGCGATCTGGATGGCCTCGTCCAACTCGTCAAAAGAGGCGATGGGAAGGACGGGACCGAAGATCTCTTCCTGGTAGATGGGGGTGTCGGGCGCTACGTCGCTCAGAACCGTCGGTTGATAGAAATACCCTCGCGTGAGACCCTCTGGCCTTCCACCTCCGGTCAAGATCTGCACGCCCCGGCCCCGCGCATCGGCCACCAAGCTCTCCACACGATCGCGCTGTTTGGCATTGATCATCGGACCCACCTCGGTACGGGGGTCGAGGCCGTTGCCCACGGTCAGAGCTTCGACGTGCGAAACGACTTTCTCGGCGAATGCATCCCTCAGACGGCGATGCACCAGGAAGCGCTGGGGAGCCGTACAGACCTGGCCGGCGTTACGATACTTCGTGTTGACAGCGGTGCGGGCGAGTGCCTCGACATCGGCGTCCGGAAAGATCAACACCGGGG
>DATDRI010000299.1:0-4139 GCA_035291825.1 Vicinamibacteria bacterium
CTTCGCGATCGGAACGCTTCTTGCTTCCTCCGACAACAGGGGTCGTGAGGCTCAACACGACAGGAGGCCAAGATGTCTACTGCAGACATTCTCAGGAGCGAATCGGTTCTGGAGGATGGGTTCAGCGTCCTTCGGATGTTACACCTTCCAGGCGGAGAGATCGCCCTGGTGGCCGTTCACCAAGGGGCGGATTGGAAGGTGACTGTCGAAGGCGAAGGTCCATTCCAAGGACTAGAGTTCCATGGACCGTTGCCCAAGCGGGCGCTGGACAACGCCGAGTCTTTCGTGCGGCGCCTGATCGGACCCGCGGGTCCACAGTAACCTGGGCGTCGCGTCTATTTACCCGCCCTTTCCGGTCCCAGCATACCGAGCACGGTCTGATGGACGACCGGCCAAGCCGAGCTGGTCGGGGCGATGAGCTCGCACCGGTCTCGTTCAGCCAATTCTTCGAGTCGCCGCCTCCGGCCTTGACTTTCCGAGCCGCTTGACTTACTTTGACCCAGCCTTCGGCAAGTCTCGACAATGCGACGATCTTGGGGTATGTCATCGTGGCGGGCGCGCCGCTGGCGCTGTCGCCGCGAGGCTAAGCTTGGCGATTCCCTCGATTCTGCGTCCAGGTTCCGGCCAGGTGATCTCCAACCCGTCGATATCGACTCCATCCCACCTCGCGCGGTGCGGCGCTTCATACCGAAACAGTCGATCACCGTGGCGGTCAACGAAGACGGATTTCCGCTGGGGTGCGGTGTCGTCCGCGACCTCTCGGAATCGGGTGCCTGCCTGGTTACCGACCTCCTCTTGAAGCGCGGCTGGAGGGTGGATCTCAAGGTCAGCCTGAACCGGTTGGATGTGTTCGAGACCAGAGGACAGGTCGTGTGGAGCGGTGAAGGTAGCAACGCGGACGGCGGCGTGCTGGGTGCCGTGCTCCATGGGGTCCAGTTCACGGGACTTCCCGACGCAGTGCGCTCCAGGTTGAAAGGGTTGCTCATCACTAGTGAATTCGACATCGCTCCTACCGCCATCGGGGCAGCGGACCGGACTCCGTTTCAGGAAATGTTGGAGGACCTGCAACCCGACCTAGACCGGCTCGGAAACAAGATGGACTAACGTCGCAGCGCGCCGCTCTCTCCCCTCTTCTTCCGAAAATCAGCATTCGAGGAAATGCTGCCGTGTCTCCTCACTGACCGCTCCCAGATGGCATTCGCCTTGCCGCACGTGGACGAGCTTCAGGCCTTCTTCGCTTCATGATCCTATGGGGGGTCGTCCTGGAGCCGCTTTTTCTTCTTGCGTACCGTCTCCATGCGCTCGCCCAGCGTTTTTTCGAAACCCTCGCTGGTGGGACGGTAGTAGATCTTGCCTTTGAGGCTCTCCGGCAAACAATCCATGCCGGTCGTTTTCTCCTCGAACTCGTGCGCGTATTGATAGCCGTGACCGTAGCCCCAGTTCTTCATGTGTGCGGTAACCGGGTTGCGCAGGTGCAAGGGAACGGGCTCCGAGACTTCCTTGAGCGCATCCGCGGCCGCCTCACCATAGGCGCGGTAGACGGCGTTCGACTTGGGCGCCGTCGCCAAGTAGACAACCGCTTGGGCCAGCGCCAGCTTTCCTTCCGGAAGCCCGATGAAATGAAAGGCGTCTTTGGCGGCGGTGGCCACCGATAGTGCCTGGGGGTCGGCGAGTCCGACATCCTCGGAAGCGAAGCGCACCAGCCGCCGCGCGATGTAGAGAGGGTCTTCGCCCGCCTCCAGCATGCGCGCCAACCAGTAGAGCCCTGCGTCGGGATCCGAGTTGCGCAGCGACTTGTGAAGCGCCGAGATGAGATTGAAATGCTCCTCGCCGCTCTTGTCGTAGAGGAGCGCTTTGCGCTGGACGGTTTTCTCGAGATCGGCGTGCGTGATGGCTTGATTCCGCTTCGAGCCCACCGCTGCTTCCAGCACGTTCAAGACGAAGCGACCGTCTCCGTTCGCCTGCCGCGCCACCCATTCCATGGCCTGGGAGTCCATCCGGATGCCTCGATCTCCCAGCCCTCGTTCTCGGTCGGATAAGGCCCGCCGCATCACTTCGCACAGCTCTTCGGTTTGCAGCTGCCGCAACAACACCACGCGGCAACGGGACAGGAGCGCCGCGTTCACCTCGAAGGAAGGATTCTCGGTGGTGGCGCCGATCAGTGTGACGTTGCCCGATTCCACGTGGGGCAAGAAAGCGTCTTGCTGTGCCTTGTTGAACCGGTGGATCTCGTCGATGAACAAGATCGTTTTCTTGCCGGGGAGCCTTCGGTGCTGCTCCGCTTCCAGCATGACGGCGCGGATTTCTTTGATTCCCGAGAGCGCCGCCGAGTAGGGTACGAAGCGGGACCGGGTTCTGAGGGCGATGATGCGAGCGAGCGTTGTCTTTCCGGAGCCGGGGGGGCCCCACAAGATCAGTGACCCGACGGTGTCACTCTCGATGGCGGCGCGCAGAGGGGTATCGGGACCCAGGATCTCTTCCTGGCCCAACATTTCGTCGAGATCGCGGGGACGCATCCGTTCTGCGAGAGGCATGTGAGCATCGACGGGAGGCCGACCCTGCGGTCCAGCGAAGAGCTCTTGTTGGCTCATGTTGCCACGCCCCTCTGTCGGACGGCCTCGTAGAGCACCAAGCCCGCCACCACCGCCACGTTGAGCGAGTCTACCCTGCCCTGCATCGGCACGGACAATCGAACGTCGCACCATCGCAACAGATTCTCCCCGAGCCCGGTGCTTTCGCCTCCCAGCGCCAGCGCGATCGGTCGGCGGAGCTCCGCCTCACGAAAGTCCAAACCACCGCGGGGCACACAAGCGACTAGGCAGAGTCCCTTCTTCTTCAGAGCCGCAGAGGCAGTTTGTGGGTCCTCACCGTCGAAGACCGTCAAGCGCAGGAGACTTCCCATCGAACCTCGGAGCGCCTTGGGATGAAACGGATGGGCCGTCCCCTTGCACACGACCAGGGCGGACGCTCCCCCGGCCTCCGCCACCCGAGCGATGGCTCCGAGATTGCCCGGATCTTGAACGCCGGCGGCGAGCAACACCAGGTCACCGGTGAGCTCGTCCAGTCGGCGAAGCTCGAGCCGTCCCACCAGCAAGATCCCCTCCGGGGACTCCAGGCTGCTGCAGTGGCGAAAGATCCGTTCATCTACCACCGCGCGAGGAACGCCCGCCGCCTCCAGCCGCGGCAGGAGCGCTCGACCGGCCTCGCTATGGGCGAAGTCCGTTGAGACCAGCGCCTGACGGACCTCCATGCCGGAAGAGAGCGCCTCCCGGGCCAGCTTGACTCCTTCCAGGATCACGTTGCCGCGAGCTCGATGGTGAGGCCTTTGTTGCAGACGGCGGATGCTCTTGACGAGTGGGTTGTCCAGGCTGGTGAGGGTCTTCACGGTGACATCACTCGCCGCCATGCTACCACCCCCCTTGTGCTAACATAAACGGCCTGAATCATGGAACAGGATTTCCTGAAGAAGCTCAAGGACGAGGTCAAATCGCTGGAAGACGAGCTCCACGTCAAGCTTCCCAAGGAGCTCAGGACCGCGCGCGAGCACGGTGATCTCTCGGAGAACGCCGAGTATCACGCCGCCAAGGACCGGCAAGGTTACGTGAACGCTCGCCTCGGTCAGCTGCGCAAGCGGCTCGCCGAGCTGTCCATGATCAACCTGGCCAAGATCCCTCACGACAGAGTCTCATTGGGCTCGGAAGTCCATCTCTACGACGTCAACAAGAGTGAAGAGCTGGTCTACCGGCTGGTGATGAGCGAAGAGGCGGACGTGCAGCGCGGACTCATCTCCACCACCTCGCCAATCGGCAAAGGCCTCCTGGGCAAAGTGGAAGGGGACGAGGTCACGGTCGAGACCCCGGTCGGCACCAAAACCTTCGAGATCACCAAGCTCATCACGATCCACGATCGGTTGGAGTCCTCTTCCGACCGGTAAGAAAGTAAGCGCGGTCTTCGCCCTTCGTCGCCTCCAGTCGGAGTCGCTCGCCGAATAGCCCGAGCCTCGCCTGCACAGCCTCCCATTCCTCGTCCCGATATGCCCCTCGGTGCATGACGGCGTAACTGACCTCCAATTGCTCCAGTGCCTCGAGGCTCGCTTCGTCGGGAAAGTTCACCAGCTTGCGAAAGAGCGCGTCCTGCTC
>DATDRI010000300.1:0-9541 GCA_035291825.1 Vicinamibacteria bacterium
CCACCTTCTCGACCAGGGGCAAAGCGGCATTTCAGTTGCCTTCGATTTGCCGACCCAGATCGGCTACGACTCCGATCATCCATTGGCGCGAGGAGAAGTGGGACGGGTGGGAGTAGCCATCGACTCCCTGGAAGACATGGAGAGACTGTTCGACGGCATTCCGTTGGATCGCGTCTCCACATCGATGACCATCAACGCCACCGCCGCCATCCTCCTGGCGCTCTACCTGGCGGTAGGTCGCAAGCAGAAAGTCCCCATAGAGAAGCTCTCCGGCACCGTGCAAAACGACATCCTCAAGGAGTACACGGCACGCGGGACCTACATCTATCCGCCCGCGGCGTCCATGCGCATCACCACCGACATCATCGCCTTTTGCCGCCAATCGCTTCCCCGATTCCATCCCATCAGTATCAGCGGGTATCACATCCGCGAAGCGGGCTCGACCGCCGCTCAGGAGCTCGCTTTCACGCTGGCCAACGGAATCGAGTACGTCAAGGCGGCGGTGACCGCCGGCTTGGAGGTCGACGACTTCGGCCAGCGGCTGTCCTTTTTCTTCAACTCGCATCGCAACTTCCTCGAGGAGATCGCCAAGTTCCGCGCCGCCCGGCGGCTGTGGGGACAGATTCTCCGCGAACGATTCGGCTCCCGGAATCCACGGGCTCAAATGCTGCGCTTCCATTCCCAAACCGCCGGCTCCACGCTGACCGCCCAACAGCCCCAGGTCAACGTGGTACGAACGACCCTACAAGCGCTGGCCGCGGTGCTGGGCGGCACGCAGTCGCTTCACTGCAACGCTCTGGACGAGGCGCTCGGTCTCCCCACCGAAGAGACGGCGGAGCTGGCCCTTCGCACCCAGCAGGTCCTGGCCTATGAAAGCGGTGCCGCGGACACAACCGATCCACTGGGCGGCTCCTACGCTATCGAATCGCTGACCAACGCCGTCCAGAAGCAGGCAGAGGCGCTTCTCGCCGAGATCGATCGCCAGGGAGGGGCCCTCAAGGCCATCGAGACCGGCTGGATCCAAGGCGAGATCCGCGACTCCGCCTACCGGTTTCAGAAGGCACTGGATGCCAAGGAGGCAACGGTGGTGGGAGTCAATGCGTTCACCAAGGATCAAAAGGTTCCGGTCGAGATCTTCACCATCGATCCGAAAGCGGAAGAGCACCAGATACGACGACTGGCGGCGTTGCGATCTCGCCGTGACGGGAATCGAGTGGCGCGAGCGCTGGAGGGCGTGGAGGAAGCTGCGAGAACCGATGAGAATCTCGTGCCCCCCATCTTGGCCGCGGTCGAGGCCTATGCCACCCTGGGAGAGATCTCGGACCGACTGCGAAACGTTTTCGGAGAACACAAGAGCCGCTGACCGCCTCAGGAGGAAAACACGCCATGGTTTGCCCCATTTGCCGGAGAGATCATCCCGAGACCGATGCCAAAGCGCTTTCGACTCTTACCTCCACGCCGCGCCGGCTGGAGAAGATCGCCGCTTCGATGACACCGAGGGAGGCAGCGGCCCGCCCGGTACCGAACAAGTGGTCGGCCAAAGAGGTCATCGCCCACCTGGCCGATTGCGAGATGATTTATGGCTTGCGTTACCGCAAGATCCTGGCCGAGCCCGGTGCTCCACTGGCCGCTTTCGACCAAGACGTCTGGGCCAAGGAGCTTCAGTATCGAAAGCAGGCGCTCAAACCGACTCTGCAAAGCTTCCTTGCTCTGCGAAGGCAAAACTTGGCGGTGCTCAAGTTGGCGCCAAAGGGTGCCTGGACTCAGGTCGCTCCCCATCCGGAGTACGGTACCCTCAGCCTGCGGGAGTTGGCCGTCCATTTAGCCTATCACGACCGCAACCATGCAGCCCAGGTCGAGCGGATCGCCACCGCGATGGGGAAGAGCAAGCGGAGCAAAAAATCGACGAAGAAGAAACACTCTCGCAAACCCGCGCCGACCGGAAGGGCCCGGGGCAAGCGGCGTCAAAGGTAAGGGTCCAGCTTTGAGTGAAGCGCTACTCGAGGTGAGGGGGCTTTCCGCTCAATTCGACGGACCGGAGCATCCCGGACAGCCGGTACGGGCGGTCGAGGACGTGCATCTGAGAATAGCCCCCGGCGAAACGGTGGGTCTGGTGGGCGAGTCCGGGTGCGGAAAATCCACCTTGGCCCATTGCCTCCTTCGTCTGGTGCCGCCGCCCGGTCGAATCGTGAAGGGTGAGATTCTCTGGAAGGGCCGGGATCTGCTAGGCCTCTCCGAGAAGGCGATCCGTCGGATACGCGGGAAGGAAATCGCGCTGATCTTCCAAGAGGCTTCCGCAGCTCTGAATCCCGTCCTCACCGTCGGCCAGCACGTCGCCGAGCCCCTCCGCGTCCACCAGGGCATGAGTCGGCGAGAAGCCTTGAAAGAGTCTGTAGAGCTGCTGCGTGCCGTGCGCATTCCCGATCCGGCGCTGCGCGCACGAGACTATCCCCATCAGATGAGCGGCGGCATGAAGCAAAGGGTCTTGATCGCCATGGCCATCGCCTGCTCTCCCGATCTTCTCATCGCCGATGAGCCCACCAGCGCCCTCGACGTCACCGTGCAGGCTCAGATCTTGGAGCTCATCGGCCATCTGAAAGAGAGATTCCGCCTTGCCGTCCTCTTGATCAGCCACGACCTGGGGGTGGTCGCTCAGAACGCCGATCGGGTCGCCGTCATGTACGCCGGGCGCATCGTGGAAGAGGCGCCGGTAGACTCCATCTTCCGTGACCCGAAGCACCCGTATACCACCGGGCTTCTTCGCTCGCTTCCCCGACGCAACGAGGCATCGGGTAAGACGACGTTGGAAGGCATCCCGGGAGCCGTTCCCGACCTGACGGATCTGCCTGCCGGATGTGCCTTCGCCCCTCGTTGCCGGCTCGAGTTCGATGCGTGCCGGGAGGCCGTCCCGCCTCTTGGTGAGGTGTCTCCCCGGCACTTTGCCGCCTGCTACGCCTACCCCGAGATCCTGTCCGCCATCGGGGAGAGAGAACACCGGGCACGATGAGCTCGGCGGTCAACGTCCTCGAGGTGAGAGACCTGGTCAAGCGTTTCCCGATCCGACGCGGCGTGCTGAGGAGAACGGTCGCCCAGATCCACGCGGTGGACGGGGTGAGCTTCGCGATCCGATCGGGCGAGGCGCTTTCCTTGGTGGGAGAATCGGGCTCGGGGAAGACAACGACCGGCCGATGTGTCTTGAGGCTGCTGGAGCCGACCTCCGGTGAAGTTCGCTTCCAAGGCGAGGATTTGCTGGCCCTCGACCGGCGGTCGTTGCGAAGGATACGCCGGAAAGCCCAGGTCATTTTCCAGGATCCCTACGGCTCGCTGAACCCGCGCATGACGGTCGGCGCTATCGTCGCCGAGCCACTGGTGATCCACCGTGTGGGAAGTCGGCGGGAGAGAGCCGAGCGGATGGAGGAGCTGCTGCGGTTGGTCGGTATCGATCCCAAGGTCTCCCGCCGTTACCCGCGTGAGTTCAGCGGTGGCCAACGCCAAAGGGTCGGCATCGCTCGAGCCCTGGCTCTCGACCCGAGCTTCATCGTCGCCGATGAGCCGGTCAGCTCGCTCGACGTTTCCATCCAGGCGCAGATCTTGAACCTGCTGGTCGAGCTCCAGGAGAAACTACGCCTGTCGTATCTTTTCATCGCCCACGATTTGCGTATCGTCGAGCACATCAGCGACCGCGTGGCGGTGATGTATCTCGGCAAGATCGTGGAGACGGCCCCGACCGCCGGCCTCTACCGCACGCCCCTGCATCCCTACACGCAGGCCCTTCTGACTTCCGTTCCCGAGCCCGATCCGCAATCGAAGAAACCGATCTCCCTGGACGCCCTGTTGCGGAGTGACGCGCCCAGCCCTTCGCACCTGCCGAGCGGTTGCCGATTTCATCCCCGTTGCCCGGTCGTCGTCGAGCGCTGCCGGAGCGAGGAGCCGCCGCTCGTCGATGTCGGTGACGGGCATTTCGCGGCCTGCCACCTCGTTTCTGCGCCTGGTATTATCTAGAAAGCGGGAGGGGCATGGTGTGGGCCAATGAGACTCTTTCCAATGCGGTCATTCGCTATCTAACTAAGGAGACTCGCAACTACCAACGCCGGATCCCCAACAACCTGGACAATCTCAAGAAGCAGATCCGACCGGGGGACGTGTTGTTGGTGGAAGGTAAGTCCCGGATCTCTCAGATCATCAAATACCTGACGCAGAGCTCTTGGTCCCACTCGGCCATTTACGTCGGCGATCACATTCGGCTCACCGATCATCCTTCCGCCAAGCCGTACCAGGAGCTCTATGGAGAGGAGTCTCGGCAGCTGCTCGTCGAGGCGGAGATGACGGGGGGAGTGGCCGCCGTACCTCTGACCAAGTATGTCGACTACAACTTGAGGCTCTGTCGCCCCTACTCCCTCTCCGCCGAAGATCTCGAAAAAGTGCTGGGTGAGGTCATTTCACATCTGGGAGACCAATACGACAGGAAAGGGCTGGTCGATCTGGGCCGGTATCTCACTCCCTTTTCGCTGATCCCGGCCCGCTGGCGGAGGAAGGCCTTTTTTCTGGGCCCTAGCACGTCTCGGGCTGTGATCTGCTCCGGCCTCATCGCGCGCGCGTTTCTCAATGTTCACTATCCGGTCCTTCCTTTGGCCTCCAACAACCCCCTCCAGGAAAAGAAGGATGGGATCTTCCCCTACGGCCGGCGCTTCCGCAGTTTCCATCCCTCCTTGGCATTGCCTCGTGACTTCGATCTGTCACCCTACTTTCACATTGTGAAATTCAATCTGGCGGGCGGTCCCATCGATTATCGGTCACTGGAGTGGGAAGGTGTGTTAGACTCTGGCGTCCCTGACGATTCCAGATGACGCAGCGCATCGTCTTCAACGGCTCGGAAGACAAGAATGCAGTTCGATCTCTTTGATTCGGGCTCCAACACGATTTTGGGCTCCGCCACCTACCAGGAGTTCAAGGAGCAGCTGGTAGCCAGCAACTGCACCAAGTGTGGACTCCACGCCGGCCGGACTCACATCGTGGTCGATCGGGGGAGCCCCGCCGCTCCGGTGATGGTCATCGGCGAGGGCCCGGGAGAACAGGAAGATCGGCAGGGCAAGGCGTTCGTGGGCCGCGCCGGGCAGCTCTTCGATCAGATCATGAACGCGGTGGGCATCGACACCAACCAGGACATGCTCATCGCCAACGTGGTCAAGTGCCGCCCACCGGACAATCGCTCACCCCATGGCGACGAGGCGGCGGCTTGCCTGCCCTTCTTGAAACGTCAAATCGAGTTGGTGCGCCCGCGCATCATCCTGCTCCTGGGTGCGACGGCCCTCAAACACTTCGACAAGTCCAAATCCAATTTTCAGATGTCGGAAGAAGCTGGAAAGTTCTTCACCCTCTCTGATTTCTCGAGCATTCAGTTCATGGTCCTCTACCATCCCGCCGCCCTGCTCTATAACGCCAAGCTCAAGCCCGCCATGTGGCAACACGCTAAGACACTACGCCACTATCTCGACCGGCATGGATTGTTGGAAGCGCAGAGAAGGAAGGTAGCCCACTAGGGACGCTGGGCGAGCTCGACGCGGACCTCCAGCGACGCGCCGTCTCGGATGACGATGACAGGGACGTTGTCGCCCGGCTTGTGGCGCTGGAGAGCGTCCGTGAAATCATGGAGGCTATCGATTTCGCGGCCGTTGAAGTAGACGAGGATGTCTCCCGCCTTGAGCCCCGCCTGGTGGGCGGGACTTCCTTCTCGGATGTCGTCGAATCGCACGCCCTTGCCTTGGTAACCGAAGTCCGGGACGGACCCGAAGTAAGCTCCATAGCCGCCACCCCCGCCCTGTTCGCCGCGGGGACGCTCCTCGCGAACGAACTGAGGCGCCTCGGGTAGCGACTGCAGGTAGTCGGCCATCTGGTAGGCGAGTCGCAGCACCTGCTCCTCACCGGCGACGTTGATCTCCTGCCAATCGTCGGAGGGCCGGTGGTAATCGCGGTGAAGCCCGGTGAAGAAGAAAAGCGAGGGAACTCCCGCCATAACGAACGAGGCATGGTCACTCGAGCCGTACCCCGAGAAGCTGAAGTCGAGCACCAGGTCCTGCCCGGCCACCAGCTCTTCCAGCTTCGGCTGGAATACCGGAGAGCTACCCACGCCGCCGATGAAGAGCTTCCCCTCCCGGAGCCGGCCAATCATGTCCAGGTTGAGCATGGCAACGGTCCGCTCCAAGGGATAGGTCGGATGCGCGGTGTAATGACGGGAGCCCAGCAGACCCAACTCCTCACCCGCGAAGGTGGCGAACAAAATGCCGCGCTTGAGACCTTCTCTTTCTTGGGACAGAACCCGCGCCAGCTCCATGACGCCCGCGGTACCCGAGGCATTGTCGTCCGCACCGTTGTGAATGCCGTCCTCTCCCTCGGGCGCCTGAGAATGCCGATTGACGCCCACACCCAAGTGATCGTAATGAGCGCCGATCAAGAGGATCTCCTCGTCACCCGAGGCGCTTTCCGGAGCAAGATAGCCGAGGACGTTTCGCACCTCACCGCGCTTGCGCTCGACATCCACCGCGAGACTCACCGTGCTCCCTTCGAGCTCGAAGGAAGCGGGCCGGAGGTCTTCGTCTATGTCTTCCTGCACCGCCAAAAGGTCTTTCCCTGCCTTCTGGAAGAGCTCTTGCGCCACCGTCTGCTTGATATGCAAGGCGGGAATCGCCAGATCGTCCGCTCCCAGATCCTGGCCGAACTCCACCAGCTCGTCGGGATCGGTCCGGTGATTGAGAGGATCGGTGATGACCAGCACGGCGGTCGCGCCGTGGCCCTTGGCATTGACCACCTTCGCCACGAACGTGGCATGACCTCGCTGGGGATCGAAGGGACCATCGTTCCGCCCCTCGCGAGGTATGTGGCGAAGCAGCAGAACCGCCTTGCCGCCAACGTCCACGCCCGCGTAATCGTCGTAACCATGCTCGGGAGCGGTGATGCCGTAACCGACAAAGACGATGGGAGCGCCGGCGACTTCACCGGCACCGGAGAAGGTCATCGGCTCGAAATCCTGATGGAGGCGCAGGCTTTCCTCGGTCTCGCCGGCCGCGAGCTTCAGCGTATTGTCAGGCCCCAGTGTCCCGCCCGCGGTTACGAAGAAGGCTTGAAAGTAGGTGCCGTTGTCTCCCGCCGGCGAAAGCCCCAGCTTCTCAAACTGAGAGGCGATGTAATGGGCGGCCCGCTCGAGGCCCTCGCTGCCGTTTCCACGACCACCGAGCTCATCGGAGGCCAAGAACCGGACGTGCTCGAGGGCGGAGCTGCCACTCACCGCTTCCACGGCGGAGCGCTCGCCCCGGGTGGAACTGACGGTGGCGATGAGAGCCAGAGAGGCGACCCCCAGCAGTAGGTGTCGTTTCTTTAATGGCCGATCCAAGGGGCGGAACGAAAGAGGGTTTTCCATAGTCACTCAACTCCAGAACACTATTATAGGCAGCCCCCGCTCGCGTTCCAAAGTGTCATCAGCGTCAGGGGGAAAGGCCATCGAAGAGAGGCAAGGGCGGTGGATCGAGCTCGTTCAAGAGCTTCCATCCCCAACTTCTTCGCGTCTCGGGTGGAAGGGCGCCGTAGCGTTGGTGGTACCGGCGCAGAAAGTCGGCGGTGGCGGCGTTCACGTATCCGCCCCCGCGCACCTCGCCGAACTCCTCCCGGTAGCGCACCGCGATCTCTTCGAAGAGCCGGTCACGAAGATCCTTGGCGATGATGGAAGCGGCAGCCACCGACGCGTGCACGGTCTCGCCGAAATCGTGCGCTTCCAGGTGAGGATACTCGCCCCTCATGATTCCGAACAGTTTCTGCCCGTCGGCCACGATGCGACGGACGGGGAGAGCCGCGCCGATGATCTCCCGAGCCCCGCGTCGCTCCAACTCGTTCAACAAGCCACGGGAGGCGAAATCGTCCACGGTCTGGTGATCGAACACTTTCACCCGGACGTCCTCGGCCAAGCGGCGGATGTGAGCGGCGAGCTCCGCCCGTTTCTCCCTGGCTTCACTGCCGGCGCCGAAATCCTTGGAATCGGTGACGCCGCGGCGGGTCAGAGCCGCCGCCCGCGGGGGGCGAAGAATGACCCCCGCCAGCACCAACGGACCCAGCACGGGACCCCGACCGGCTTCGTCGATGCCGAGGATCATGAGGTGTCATGTTGGTCGATCCACACCCTGACTTGCAACGAAGAAATGTCCGAGGCAGGATCGGCATCCAACGATCGATCGAAGAGAGGCCTTATGTCCGCCAGGAACGAGAAGGGCAAGGGGAAGTACAACGTCGTCGTGATCGGAGCCGGCACCGCCGGCCTGGTGACCGCGGCCGGCACCGCCGGCCTGGGCGGGAGAGTCGCCCTCATCGAGGCCGGGAAGATGGGCGGCGACTGCCTGAACTATGGTTGCGTGCCGTCCAAGGGGCTCATTTCTTCTGCGAAGCTCATCCAGCACATCCGGGACGGGGAAACTCTCGGTCTGCAAAGAATGGAACCCAAGTTCTCCTTCCAGGAAGTGTTCGCCAGCATGAGGAAGAGGCGAGCCACCATCGAGCCCAACGATTCCGCGGAGCGCTTCGAGGGGTTGGGGGTCGACGTCTTCTTGGGCCGAGCTCGTTTCGTCTCACCCCACGCGGTCGAAGTCAATGGAGCTCGACTGCAGTCCCGTAACTTCGTTATCGCTACCGGTACCAAGGCCGCCGTCCCCGACATCCCCGGGCTGAACGACATCTCTTATTACACCAACGAGACCATTTTCGACGAGTTGCCCTCCGCTCCCGACTCTCTCTTGGTCGTCGGCGGAGGGCCTATTGGTTGCGAGCTGAGTCAGGTCATGGCCCGCCTGGGAGTCCAGGTGACTCTGGTGCAGCTACCGCCCCGACTTCTCCCCCGGGACGATGCCGAGGCGGCGAAGATCGTCGAAGCGCGCCTTCGCGAAGAAGGTGTCCGGGTCCTCACCGGAGCTCACCCCGCCAGGTTCGAAAAAAGGAACGGAAGCATCGTCGCGACCATCCAGCGGCACGACGGTCGCGAGGAGCTCGTCACCGCAGCAGTACTCTTGGCAGCCGGCCGCACCCCCAACACGGAAGGACTGAACCTGGAAGCGGCAGGCGTGAAGTACGGCAAGTCGGGCGTCGAGGTGGACGCCAGCCTGACCACTTCCCAATCCCACATCTTTGCTTGCGGCGACATCGCCGGTCCCCACCGGTTCACGCACGCCGCCGATTACCAGGCACGCATCGTGGTGCGCAACATTCTGCTCCCCTGGATCAAAGCCAAGGCCGACTATACCTGGGTCCCCTGGGTGACCTATACCGACCCCGAGCTGGCGCAGGTAGGGCTCACCGAGGAGAGGGCAAAGAAGCAAGGTGTTCCCCATTCCGTCTATCGCTTCGACTGGAGCGAGCTCGACCGCGCCATCACCGAAGGCGCCACCACCGGTTTCATCAAGGTGGTTACGCCGCCCGGCAAAGATCGAATCCTGGGGGCCACGGTGGTCGGCCTCCATGCCGGCGACGTGCTCCACGAGCTGGTGGTGGCTGGAAAATACGGAGT
>DATDRI010000301.1:0-6103 GCA_035291825.1 Vicinamibacteria bacterium
GCACGCCGACTCGTAGAAGCCCGCCGCTTCCATTTCGAAGACCCAGTCATCCTCGAAATCTTCCTCCACCTTGTCCACCGTCAGCACCGGCGCGCGCGGGGAGGGGACTTCGAGAACGGGGGGAGGGTACCAGCTCCGGCCGGTCGCCCGATCCGTAATCTGTTGGGCCAGGATGCCTTCTCCAAGCAAAAGGTCCCGGTGACCGCCCATGCCCACGTTGATCCAGACTCCGTTGGGTTGGTTGCCGGTCCACGCCTGCAGATAGCCGGTGGCGGCGGCGGCAGCCGCCTTCCCAACTCCCGAAACGATGAGGGTCATCTCGTCCTTCTGATAGATCCTGAAGCCGCGAGCTTCCGCGGCCGGCTTGAGGTTGTAGTACGAGATGAGAGGCTTGGCTTCCGCGGGGAGAGCCACCACCAACCGGATCATGAGGCCACCCTCAGGTCGAGGAGGCGCGCGTAGCCGTCTCGCTTCTTCTGATAGAGGGCAGCCTCCTCCCATTTTTTTCGTTTGCGCGCCCCGGACAAGTACAGGTCGATTTTCTCGATGAGCATTCTTGCCGCCGCCCTTCGATCGGTTGGCGACAACGTCCCGGAGGTCAGCAATTTTTCCAGAGCGCGGATGCGAAAGCGGTCCATACCCCAGTAGCGGCGGGAAAGCTGATCGGAGTGCCCCCCGTATTTGATGAGGAGAGGCTCTTCCAAGTAGAGGACCGGGAAGAGAGAGGAAACACGGAGCCAGAGGTCGTAGTCCTCACAGGCAGGCAAGGACTCGTCGAAAAGACCCGTTCTCTCGAGAACGCGTCGATGGAGGATGACCGACGAGGGAGAGATAGTGCAGAGGGGAAGGCACTTGGAGAAGATGCGACCCCCGCACTTGGCGTGCTTCTTCATCGGGTTGACTCGTTTACCCAGACGCATCCAGACCTCATTGGTGTGACAGAGAAGGAGATCGGTACTCTCGGCGAGAGCGTTCATCTGTTTTTCCAGCTTCCCAGGAAGCCATTCATCGTCGGAGTCCAGAAAGGCCAGCCATTCGCCCCGGGCCTCCTGAATACCGTGGTTTCGAGCCGCCGCGACGCCCCGATTCTCCTGGCGCAGGTACCGCACATCGGAGAAGTCTCGCCGGACGAGGCGCTCCGTTTCGTCCGTCGAGCCATCATCCACCACCATCACCTCATCCGGCGGGCGGGTCTGGCCCAAGACGGAAGCCAAGGCACGAGGCAGGAGTTCCCTGCGGTTGTAGGTCGGGAGGATCACTGAGACTGCGGCTTGGCCCATGTCCATGTCCCGCTGGGAAGGATAGTTCGGGTAGGCGTCCAGCTCAACCGGCCCCTGGCAGCTCAGAGTCCCTGCCCTTGAACCAGGCACTCCAGCACTTTAGAATGTCTCCGGATCGAAGTCCCATGATCGGGCGCACGCTTTCCCATTACAGGATCTTGGAAGAATTGAGCCGGGGCGGTATGGGCGTGATCTACCGCGCCCTGGACGTGAAGCTCGACCGGGAGGTCGCCCTCAAGGTGCTGCCAGCCGAGCTGGTGGAGGACGAAGACCGCAAGCGTCGCTTCGTGCGGGAAGCCAAGGCGGCGGCCGCCCTCGAGCATCCCCACATCGGCGTGATCTACGAGATCGACGAAGCCGAGGGCGTGACCTTCATCGCCATGGAGCTCATCCGCGGCGAGACGCTGGCGGAGCGGATCCGGAAGGAGCAGCTCTCCGTCCCTCGGGCCCTCGACCTGGCTATCGAGGTGGCGGAAGGACTCTCCCTGGCGCACGACAAGGGTATCGTTCACCGTGATCTCAAGCCTGGCAACGTCATGCTCACCGAGGACGGCCACGCGAAGATCA
Organism: Vicinamibacteria bacterium; assembly: GCA_035291825.1. Classification (GTDB taxonomy): domain Bacteria; phylum Acidobacteriota; class Vicinamibacteria; order Marinacidobacterales; family DATDRI01; genus DATDRI01. The sequence continues at coordinate 1,848 of DATDRI010000301.1, forward strand.
TCGACTTCGGCCTGGCCAAACTGGTGGAGTTCGTCGGTCGAGGCTCGAGCGAGGCGGAGACCGTGACCAAGGGGGGAACCGATTCGGGGAAGATCATGGGAACGGTGACCTACATGTCCCCGGAGCAGGCGCGGGGAGTCAAGGTGGATCACCGGAGCGACGTCTTCAGCTTCGGTATCGTTCTCTACGAGATGCTGAGTGGGAAACCGCCCTTCCAGGGTGCCACGGCGATGGACACGCTCCACGCCATCATGAGACAACCCGCTCCGCCTCTCAGCGCCATCGGGGCGGACGCGCCGCAAGAAGCGGCCAGTGAGATCCGAAGGGTGCTCGACAAGTGTCTGGCGAAAGAGCCGGCCGAGCGGTACCAGACCATGAAGGACGCGGTGGTGGATCTCCGCACGGCGCGCCGTCGCCTGGAGTTGGGCACCGTCTCCGCCGTTTCGGGAGTGTATCCCGCTGCCGCCGGGCCGCGTCGTTCCGGTTGGGGCTGGCTGTATGCAGGAGGCACGGCAGCCGTTCTGGTGCTCGGTGCGGCCCTGGCGTTCCTCCTCCGGCCAGCGTGGCGAGACGAGCCGACCGGCGCACCCTCGAAGCCCTCGCTTGCCGTGCTCTATTTCGAGAACAACACCGGCGAGCCCGAGCTCGATTGGCTTCGCACGGCGCTCACCGACATGCTGGTGACTGACTTGTCCCAATCACCCGAGATCGAGGTCCTGACCACCGATCGCCTCTACCAGATCTTGAAGGACATGAACCGGCTGGACGAGCGGATCACATCATTCGACGTCGTGCAGCAAGTTGCCGAGCGTGGAGACGTGAAGAGCGTTCTGCTGGGGAGCTTCGTCAAAGCAGGGGAGAACATTCGGATCAGCGTGAGGCTCCAAGAAGTCGAGAGCGGGAGGGTCTTGGCGACCGAAAGGGTGGAAGGCGTCGGCGAGTCGAGCATCTTCCCCATGGTCGATGATCTGACGCGGCGCATCAAGACCCGGTTCGAGATCCCGCAGACCGCGGATGCTGAGCTAGATCGCGATCTGAACGAAGTATCCACTACTTCCATCGAGGCCTATCGGAACTATGCGGAAGGCATCAATCTCTTCGAGAGGGGTAAGCAGGTCGAGGCGGTCTCCTATTTGGAAAAGGCGGTGGAGCTGGATCCACAGTTCGCCATGGCGATGGGGAAGCTCGCCGCCATCTATTCCAATCTAGGGCACATGAAAGAGGCGCAAGGGTATCGGGAGCGCGCCTTCCAGAATCGAGATCGACTGTCGGCGCGTGAGCGTTACTACATCGAGGGACACTATCACTGGACCCATTATGATGAGTACGCGCAGACCATCGAGGCCTTCGAGAAGGCGGTGGAGATCTACCCGAACCACGGCTCGGCACGGAACAACCTGGCTTTTTGCTATCTCTTCATGGAGCGCTACGACGAGTCGATTGCCAACTACAAAGAGCTGACCGATCGGAGCTACGGTTTCTTCGGAGCCTATGACGGGTTGGCGTGGGCGTATTTTGCCAAAGGGGATTTGGAAAGCGGGGAGAGGGTCATTCTCGAATACCTGGAGCGAAATCCGGAGAGCGGAGTCGGGCATCGCTTCTTTGGGGATCACCTGGTCCGCGCCGGGCGCCTGGACGAGGCGCTTGCCGCCTACCACAAGGCCGACTCGCTGGATCCGGACGCGGGGTGGATAGCCAACGGCCGGTGGCAGGTTCACGTTCTCCGGGAGGAATGGGAAAGGGCAGAGGTGGAGGCGCGAAAGCTTGCCGGCGCAGACGATGTGTTCTGGAAATGGCTGGGCGCGATGCACCTCGCTACCGGCGAGCTCTACAGCGGACGTTCGCAGAATGCGCTTTCATTCTTTAGACGGGCGGTGGAAGCCTATCCGGAGCCCGATCCGGTCCGGAGCGGTGCCTGGGCGGCCTCGGCTGGCCTGCGGCTCGAAAGGGGCGACGCCGCAGGCGCGCTGGAAGACGCGAAGCGGGCGGAGCAAGAAGGGGGCACGAGCGCCGGTCGCTATGGGGGAGTTCTCTTGTCCGCCTTGGCGCTCGGCAGGTTGGATCGGTGGGAGGAGGCGGATGAGGCGGCGGAAGTGATCCGACGCTTGACGGAATCGATTCCCAGCGAGCGCTGGAAGAGAACGTACGGCCACCTCACCGGTGTTTTCTCCCTTTTTCGCGGCGATACGTCGGGGGCGATCGAAAAATTGACCGCTGCCGCAGCACTGCTACCGGCACGCGCGGCGCCCCATCTCGCCGATTCCAATGAGCACGCGCCGCTGTGGTTCGACCTGGCGTCGGCCCACATGGCGAACGGCGACAACGAAGAAGCGGCGAAGTGGTTTCTACGCGTCGTCGATAGCACGACCGAACATATTAATTGGCCCATTCCGTACGTGCGGAGTCTCTACTTCCTTGGAAAGATTCACGAGGAGCGCGGTGAGCAGGACAAGGCCCGCCAGTACTACCAGCGGTTCGTGGACTTCTGGGGAGAGGGCGATCTCGATCGGGAACGGATCGAGGAAGCCAAAGGCAAGCTAGCGAGCTGAGCCGGCTGAGGTTGGATTGACATCGCAAGAGGTCGACGAGCGGACCCGGCAGTTCATCGACTCCCATCGGGTGGCTCGACTGGCCACCGTGGACGCCTCGGGACAGCCGACGGTCGTGCCCACCTTCTCTGGTCATCGACGATTATTCAGAGGACTGGTCGCGGCTGGCTTACATTCCGGTGCGCGGCTTGGCGAGGACGCCATGCCAGCGAGCATGAGAGAGCGGTCGATCTCTTGAGAGAAAAGTATCCTCAATACCTGCAAGGGCCGAATCATGAAGAGGCTCACCGGCGGCGAAGGCGGCCGCAGCTCCACCGCGCCCGCCCCCGCCACCGGCCCTCTCGCTAGGAAGGCACTGTCAGGTTAAGTCGTAGCACATCCTCGTCATCGTTTTAGAAAGGAGATAGCCGGAACGTTTCCACGAGGAGTTGCAGGTTTCCGGCCGCAGTAGGTGGAGACGGAAAAGTGTCGCCTCCCAGCACCATCGTCTCTCCGGTGACGCCGAGCCCGCCGCTTTTGCTTACATAGAGATGCTCGTCGCGATGGAAGAGCCCGGTCGTCTTTCCCTGACCCAAGTCGACCGTTCCCTGGACCCCGCCGAGGGTCGGATCCAAATCGAAGGCGCCGAGCCCGCCTGTTACCGCCACGGCGGTAAGCGTGCTGGAGAACTCGACGGTGCAAGAGGCGAGCACGAGCTCCTTACTGCTCGAGGCGAAGAAAACCACCCCGTTGGTGCTTGTGTTCCGGGCCGTCACCGGGGCCACCAGGGCGCGATGCCCTTCCGGGAGATCAAAGAAAAAGAGATCTCCGGTATCGGTCAGGATCAGGTTTCCCGCAAATGCCGGGTCGCTTGCGGCGATCGGACTCACACTGTCGGCGTCCTCCATGCCCACCATCTTGAAGCGGTCCGGCTCCTGCTGTTCAACTCGCGAATCGCCTCCCGTTCCAAGGAAGATCAGGATCCTATTCGTCGTGGCGAGCTTCAGGATAGCGGCCTGCACCGCGATGGGCTGATCGTGATTCCCCTGCCCGGCAGATAGATCGGCCTCGCTGGTGACCTCGAAGAAGACGCCTAACTCCCAGTTTGCTGGATCGGCGTCGGTGCAGTCGAGCTTGTGCACCAGCCCCTGCAGGTCGCCGATATAGACCCGGGTGATGAAGTCCCTCCCGTCGTTGACTCCCGGCTCATGTGGGTTGAAGAGAGCGGGTGTCGCGACCAGCGCGTTTTGATCGACCCCGAGATCGCCGGCGGCGCCGTCCACGACATCCGAAATCGGCCCCAGTTTCCTCACCACGCTCCCGTCCTCGAGCTTGAGCACGTAGAGGTATCTCCCCTCGTCTGTACCTACGCAGCCATAGCCCGAGCCGGCAAAGAGTACCCATTGGCCCACGCCGCCATTATGGACTCTTCCCATCACCGGGACGGACCAGGTCTCGCCCAAACCATCGTAGCTCTCTCCGTTCGGGTCGAGGTCGACCACTCCGTCACGGTTGCCGACCGTAAACAGGAGCTCGGGAGGTTGGAAGCCGGTGGGGACAGACAGTGAGTTGGTTCCGTCCCATTCCCCGACATCGGTAATATCCAGGGCGGTCAGGAACTTGCCCCCCGGGCCCCGTCCGAGGGCCAGCACGGTGCGCCACTCGGGGCTACCACTCGGTGCGTCCTGGAGAAAAGCGTCTTCCAGGGTGGCCGAGGAGGCAACGAAG
>DATDRI010000302.1:0-4160 GCA_035291825.1 Vicinamibacteria bacterium
TTGGTGATGTCTTCGCTGCCAGCGTAACCAACCACCGATCCAGTCTCTTGCTTGTGAGATTGCACCTTCGCCGGGTCGAGGCCGTTCCTATTGAGTATGCCCCCGCGCGAGTCGGATACGCCAATGACCTTGGCGCCGTCAAGAAACGCTCTCCCCGGAGCCAGCATGGCGGGGGCCGTGAGTCTAATGGAAGGATGGGCCACCGTCAAATCAGTACCATTGGCGGTTGGTTCGGTTTGCTACGACGGAAAACGGATGGCGGAAGGTCCCGCGCGCGCGGGATCTCAAGGGCACATCTCCAGACAGCTCTTTAGTTACGCGAGAATGCCCTACCAGCGGACCGCGGGGAGCCCGGGTCGCGCGGAGGGGTCAACAACCTCGCACTTGTCTGCTAAAATACAAATAGGTCACAATATACCTAAGGACTCATGTCTCAAGAACCCCTCGGCAAGCTGGGTAAGTACGAGATCCGCAAGGAGCTCGGCAAGGGCGCCATGGGTGTGGTCTACCTCGCTTGGGACCCGGTTCTCGAGCGGGAGGTGGGGCTCAAGGTCATGGCCAGCACCATCGTCTCCGATGACGAGCTCCGGCAACGATTCGAGCGAGAGGCGAAGGCGGTGGCGCGCCTCCAGCATGCCAACATCGTCACCATCTACGACTTGGGCACTGACCAGAACGGTTCTCCCTTCATCGCCATGGAGCTTCTCAAGGGAACCGACCTGGAACGGCGCATCCGCAACAACCCCCCGCCTTTCGCTCAGCGGTTAGAAATCGTCTCGCACGTATGTCGGGGGCTGGCTCACGCCCACCGCAACGGGATCGTGCACCGAGACATCAAACCGGCCAACATCTTCGTCTTGGAAGGCGGTGGCGTCAAGATCATGGACTTCGGTGTTGCCCGCTGGATGCAGTCGTCACAAACGCAGACCGGCGCCGTCCTCGGTACCGCCGACTACATGTCACCGGAGCAGATCCGCGGGCAGAAGGTGGATGGTCGCTCCGATATCTTCAGCGTGGGGATCATCCTTTACCGATTGCTCACCAACAAGAAGCCATTCACCGGGGAGAACATACAGGCGACCTTCTACAAGATCTTGACTGCCGATCCGCCGCTGTTGATTCTGCCGGACGGACAGCAGGTGGAGCAGCTACAGGTGATTGTCGATCGCGCCCTGGCGAAAGACTCGGAAGAACGCTACCTCGATGCCGACCAAATGGCGGATGACATCAAGGAGTTCCTGCGGGTGTTCGAAGGGGCCATTTCCGAGAACACGCTCTTCGACACCTCGTACGATCCAGAGGCGCTACCCGGGCCGGAGACTCCCTCCGGGGCGGGAAGTGGTCGGAGAGAAACGTTGCGTCCCGGAAGCAGCGGCCGCATGGCCCGCACTAGTCCCGGGAGCACCGGGGGAGGCTATCGCACCGTGCGGGGAACTTCGGTCCCCCCCACCGCCATGGGGCGCGCCGGGGAACAAACGGCCGCCGCCCCGACCGGGCATTCCGTGGCGGGCAGAACGGGCATCACTCCTGCCACGCGCATCGCCCGACCACGACCGGCGCCCCCGCAGAGCGCGAGCGGCCTCTACGTCCTGGTCGCCGCGGTTGTCTTAGCGGGTGCCGGCGGGGGCTATTGGTATTACACGAATCACCGGGGCGCAACGCCGGCCAGCGAAGCACCTGGATCCGCGACGGCGACACCCTCTCCGGAAGTCTTGAACAGCCGTTTCCAGTTCGCCGAGGACCTGTTGGAAAAGGGGCAGATCGCTCAGGCATTCGAAGTCGTGCAGAACATCCTCACCATTGCTCCCGACAATGAGCGTGCCCTGGCGTTGCAGGCGCAGATCCAGGAAGCCTCGGCAAAGCAAGCACAGCAGCGACCCTCCACGGAGCCCAGCCGCGGCGGCGAGACCTCTGCGGAACAGCAGGCGCAAACCGTGGCGGCTGACGCCGCCCTGGCCATTGCCAATGGGCAACTCGCCGAGGCGCGAGACATCATCGCTCGAGGCCGAGAGCTAGACCCGTCCATGGTGCGGTGGGATCAGTTGACTCAGCAGCTCCAGTCTCGGACCAAGCAGATCCAGGCGCAGGAGTCCGAGAGGCAAAGGCAGGGCCAGGTATCCGGACAACTGCAAGAGGCAACGAGGCACGTGGAGGCCGGCGATTACGACAGCGCCATCGCGGCCTACGATGCCGCCCTCCAGCTCGACCCCACCAATGCCGCTGCCACCGCCGGCAAGTCGCAAGTGGTGGGATTGAAGCGACAGGTCGAGATGGATCGCCAGCGTAAGGAGGAGTTCGAGCAGAAGACCGCCGTTGCCCCGACACGAACCATCGTGGAAAGCAAGACGGAGTTTACCGAGCCCGGTGCGCAGGAAGGGCCCAAGGGCTTCGAGAGCGGTGGAGTCGAGGTGAAAAGAGCTACCGCGGCGCCCACCTTCCCGGCCGACGTCATCATCGAAGTCAATCCGCCGAACGCTCTTCCGGGTCAACCTTACGTGCTGCGTGTAAGAGTGGCCAATCAGGGTAACACTCCGATTCAGGTCAAGAGCATCGAGCTCGTGAGCAGCTACGGGGGTAAGACCACCGGCAAGGGCCAGCAGATTCCCCCTCGGACGCAGCGGGTCAATCCAAGAGCCACCGCGGTTCTGCTCGAGGTCTCGAGTACATGGACGGAAGAGCAAAACAAGGGCATGATCGTCGCCACCGTATCGCTGATCGGCGGAGGGTTTCTCACCAAGAGCATTCAGTGGTGAGAGTGCTGGGCGTGGTCCTGGCGCTCGCCGGCTCGGCGGTGGTTGCTTTCCCCGAGGAACCTCTGGTGGACCACCAGCCCGTTATCTGCTCTCTTCCCGGAAAGAATCCCCGCATCTGTTCCTACGTGGCCGATGATGGAGAGGTGAAAAGAGTCCGGGCCTACTTCCGGGCGGAGCGGAAAGAGTTCTTCTACTGGGCGGAGATGAGCTTCGATGGCATCCAATACTGTGCCACCTTGCCCATCGCCGAAAGTTCCGTCCGCGGCGTCGAGTACTACATCTGGGCCATTGATGACAACTTTGAGTCCAGCCGAACTCGCACCTACACCATCTCCCTGGTGCCCGAGGCGCCCTGTGAGTACCCTGTCTTCGATGACGATCCCGAACGATGCTCCTCACTCGTCGTCTATGGCACCTCCGCCAATCAAGGAGCGGCCCTCTCCGACTTCAGCGACAAGGGCGTCGTCCGTTACGTTCCGGTCGCGGACAAGGACTAGACGCTCTCCCCACCTCGACGCTTCCCTCGGCCTCCGATCTCACCGCCCGGCTGGCTACCTCCCAAGCTCTCTTGCCAAGGTACGCCGGTTGGCGAGCGGGCGGGGTAACAGGTACAATTCGCCTGCCGGTTTTCCAGCTCAAGAGCTCAACGAACTTAAAGAGGGGGCCTAGGAGGTTTCGATGCGGCAGCGAGCCATCCACGTTCTCCCCGCCTTGCTTCTCCTATGCGCGGAGCTCTCTTGGGTGGAGGCACAAGAGCGCGGGCCGGCCGGACCCTCGGAGCCTCAGGTTTTGTCTCTCGACGAGGCGGTTCATCTCGCCCTGAGGAATAACCTGAATCTGATGAGCAGCGCGGATTCGGTCGCGAGCGCCCGGATCTCTCAGGGGCTTGCCGAGTCGCGCTTCGGCGTCAAGCTGACGCCCTCCTTCGCCGGTGGTTTCGGCTCGGAAGTGGGACAGGATCGCCGCTACGGCTTCGGAGCCTCGAAGCTGCTCCCTTACGGCGCGACGGTAACGGCGAGCGCGGCGAGCGACTTCGCCCGCAACGAGTTCGGGAATTTGACGGCGTCCCAGCTCACGTTCACCGCGACCCAGCCTCTTCTGCGCGGTTTCGGCCCCAAGTCGACCGAGTTCGATCTCACCAATGCCAAGCGCAGCCTGCAGAGCTCGGATCGCAATCTGGAGGTGGCCCGCCAGCGACTGGCGGTGGAAGTTGTCGCCAGCTACTACAACATCGTCCGGCAACAAGGCCTGATCGACGTCGCGGCGAAATCGGTGGAGCGCTCCCAGGAGCTGCTGCGGGCTTCCGAGGCTCGACTGGAGGTAGGCCTCGCTTCTCAGCTCGATGTGTTTCGCGCCGAGCTCCTGCTCTCCCAGGCCGAAGAGAGCCTGATCAACCGGGAGGACGCT
>DATDRI010000303.1:0-4443 GCA_035291825.1 Vicinamibacteria bacterium
CTCGGGAGGTACCAGGGCCGTCAGTACCGCTTGGATGCTGTGAGGAGCGCCTAGGACGCGAGTAGCTGGGGTGGACGCCTCCCGTTTCCACAGGAATCGCGAATCCTGCCGTCGAGCCTAGCCGCGCCGTCAGCGCCGCGCAGAGGTCTGCGTCGACTGCTGGCTGTGGAAGGCTTGGTTGAGCTGGCCGCTGGTTGCGGTCTCACCGATTTCCGCCTGAGTTCTTTCTCACCCTCCGGGCAGGCCCACTTGGGCAGAAGCCTCGGTGACTGTCCATGATGAACAGAACGATGCCATACATTTCTGGGAGGTTCTTAATGGGCTTAGATCCAGAAGACAAAATGAAGGTGGAGAGAATTGCGCAAAGCCTGGAAGGCATCGAGATGCTCCTTGCCATGTGGGTCGAGAAGTCTGCGCCCGCCGCAGAGATTTGGATAGGCGAGGGGCCGGATCGGACGTTGCTGCAAAAACCATGGCGTGCAGAGGAATAGACAGTTTTCTCACGCATGTTGGTTCCCCAGGATCCACCGTTTCGGCGCCTTGGATCTCGTCCCGGTGGAAGCTCGTCGCCACGGATCGAGGCAGATTTGAGAGGTGCGAAATGAGAAGGATGGTATGGATTCTTGTAGCGGCTGGAACCGTCGTGGTGACAGCCGGTGGCGCGCCGGCCGGTCTACAGCAGTCGACTCCGGAGATCATGCAACGGAAGTTGGATAAGACGCAGCAGCTCTTGCGGGCTCTGGTGCTGGCGGAGTTCGAGGGAATCGAAACAGGTGGTAGCGAACTGGACTCTCTCGCGGAATTCCAGAGTTGGTTCGTGCTGCCTACCCCCGAGTATGCACGGCACACCGAAGAGTTTCGCGAAGCAGCGCAGGGCGTCGCTCGGGCTGGACACGAGAGAGACATCGCGGCGGCGACCGAAGCCTACACCTCCGTGGTCAGAAAATGCGTTCAGTGTCACGAGTACATGCGAAGGGTTCGCTAACCGGTTCCCGGTCGGTAGAGAAGCGCACTTGCAGCTCACGATGGGCCCGCGCATGTGGCCGATCCACGTTAGGCTAGACGCGACACTCTCCGGGATCGCACTTGGAGGCGTGATCGGGGTAGAGGGTGTCTTCGTCCACACCGAGCTCGAGCACCTGGCTTTCCTTGCTGCCGTAGCGGTAAACGGTGATGCCCTTCAAGTCGAGCTCCCAGGCTCGCCAATAAGCCCGAGTGACGTCGCCGGCGGCGGATTCCTCCGGCAAGTTGATGGTCTTCGATACAGAGTTGTCCACGTGTTTCTGGAAGGCGGCCTGGATGAGGAGGTGGCGCTCTGCGGGGATCTCCAGCGCGGTGACGAAAAGCCTCTTCACATCCTCGGGAGCTTCTGCGAGCTCTCCGAGTCGGCCCTTGGCGTGAATCTCCCGGACGATCTCCTGGTGGTCCAGGCCCGCCTCTTGAAGATAGGCGAGGAAGATGGGATTCACTTCGAACAGGGTCTCCTCCTCCAGGACGTGTTGCCGGCGGTAGGCGAGGGCAAAAAGGGGCTCGATGCTGGCGCTCGTCCCGGCGATGATGCCGATCGTTCCGGTCGGAGCGATGGCCGTTCGGGTCGCGTTTCGGACTTCCATGCCCCGAGACGGGAAGACGCTCGCCTCCCAGTTGGGAAAAACCCCCCGCTCGTCGGCCAGCCGCCGTGACGCCTTCACTGCCTCCTCAGAGACGAACCGCATGAGGCGCTCCGCCCAGGCGACGGCCGCATCGGAGTCATAAGAGACTCCAAGACGGATGAGCAGCTCGGCGAAACCCATCACACCCAAACCGATCTTACGGTTGCCGCGCGACGCTCGCGCTATCTCGGGAGTGGGGAAGTGGCTCACCTCGATCACGTTGTCGAGAAAGCGGACGGCCTGGTGAACGCGGTCTCGGAGTTTTTCCCAATCGATGTCCACGCTACGATCTTGCGCCTTCAACATATGTGACAAGTTGATGGAGCCCAGATTGCAGGACTCGTTGGGCAAGAGCGGAATCTCCCCGCAGGGATTGGTTGCCTCCAGCCGACCGAGTCGCGGCGTAGGGTTGCCTCGCTCAATCGCATCGAGGAACACCAGCCCCGGGTCTCCCGTCGCCCACGCCGCCTCGGCGATTCGGTCGAACACTTCCTTGGCGCGGAGCTTCCCCACTGGTTTTGCGGTTACCGGATGAATCAAATCATACGAGTCATCGCGGCGCGCCGCCTCCAGAAAGCTATCCGTCGCTCCCACCGAGAGGTTGAAGTTAGTAAGGGCCCTCTCACGCCGTTTGGCATCGATGAACTCCAAGATATCGGGGTGGTGAACGTTCAGCACCCCCATGTTGGCCCCCCGTCGCATTCCCCCTTGCTTGATGTTCTCGGTGGCGCAATCGAAGACTTTCATGAAGGACACGGGCCCCGAGGCTTCTCCGGCAGTGGAGCGGACGACGTCCCCCTTGGGGCGAAGCCTGGAAAAGGAAAAGCCGGTTCCCCCGCCGGTCCGCTGCACCAGGGCCATCAGCTTCACGGCTTCGAAGATGTCCTCCAATGTATCTTCGACGGGAAGCACGAAACAGGCGCTCAGTTGGCCTCGCGGCCTTCCCGCGTTTGCCAGAGTCGGGCTGTTGGGAAGGAAGTCGAGGGAGCTCAACAATTGATAGAACTCGGCCTCCCACTTTTCGGCCTGGCTGCTGTCACCGTGAAGGAGCTCGGCATAAGAAATCGCCTTGGCGACACGCCGGAAGAGCTCGTCCGGCGTTTCCCACTCGCTCTCACGGTCCGAGCGCCGGAGGTAGCGGCGCTCCAAGACATGCAACGCGTTGGGCGAAAGCCGAGCCGAGCTCATGGTCTCGTTGCCAGCATGAACGGGCATCCGGAGCCATGCCAGCGGAACTGGTACGGGACTTGCCTACCAGTGAAGTAAGGGCGGCTCTGCGCAACGCCCTGGGTGAGATGCCCCAACCAAGCGGGGATTTGATAAACGAGTTGCTTGCGCTGGGAAAGGTCATTCATGCCGGATCTCTTTGAATGGTCGCCGATCCGCGAAGCGACGTTTTACGAGGCGCTCGGGGAACGGAAGGTGCGCTGCACGGCCTGTGCCCACTATTGCATCATTCATGACGGGTTGCGCGGGATCTGCGGGGTGAGGGAGAACCGGGGGGGCCGTCTCTATTCCCTCGTTCACGGCAAGGCGGTGGCTTGCGAGGTGGAGCCCATCGAGAAAAAACCTTTCTATCACTTCCATCCCGGGGCGCGTGCTTATTCCATCGCGACCGCCGGCTGCAATCTCCATTGCCGGTTTTGTCAGAATTGGCAGATCTCACAGATACACAAGAGCGATTTCGTGCCCGGATTCCGCCTTCTCCCCGAGGAAGTCGTCCGTTCCGCTCGGGAGGAAAAGTGCCGGGTCATCGCTTACACGTACACCGAACCGACCATCTTCCTGGAATATGCGCTCGAAACGGCGGCGCTGGCGGCTCGAGAGGGCCTGAGCAACGTATTCGTGAGCAATGGCTATTACACGACGGAAGCGCTGGAAGCCATGGCGCCCCTCATCGACGCCGTCAACATCGATCTCAAGAGCTTCCGCGATTCGTACTATCGGAGAATCTGCGGCGCGGTCTTGCAGCCGGTACTGGACTCCATCGAGCGCAGCCTGCGAAAGGGCATGTGGGTCGAGGTGACGACTCTGGTGGTCACGGGTTTGAACGACTCGAGCGAAGAGTTGAGGGACGTGGCCCGATACCTCGCCGGACTCAGTCGTGACATTCCTTGGCACGTGAGCCGATTCTTCCCCGCTTACCGTCTCACCGACCGAGAGCCGACTCCGGAGAAGACGCTCCGCCGGGCCCGTGACATCGGTGAAGAAGAGGGACTTCATCACGTTTACGTCGGTAACCTTCCTGGAGAGCCGGAGGACACCCTCTGTCCGGACTGTGGCGAGGTGCTGCTGGAGCGCTCGGACCTTCGTCTTCTCGCGAACCACTTGAGGAAAGGAGCTTGCCCTCGCTGCAGCCGCCCCCTGGCCGGTGTGGGTCTCGCCTCTCAGGCGACCTGACCGGCGCTTAACACGATCTGTCCCACGCCGAAGCGCGGATTCAGTAAGTCCTCCTTGAACCGGGTGACGTCTTACGCCGCAGCAGGCAAGAAGGGCGACTCTCGGAACCTTCGCTAACCTCTCTGCACCTCCCTGTCAGTCTTCGGGCAATGAGCCCAAGCTTTCAATCCCACTGAGACCGGCTGCAAAACAGCTGCCAAGGGAGCCTCCCATCGCACAGGCCAAGTGGCTCGCTGACAGTAAATTGCGGGACCGGCCGGGCTCGCCCGGCCGAGGTGTCAACTTCATCGGGTCATCCGACCCGATGGTGCGCCATTTCGGCCACTTCGCTCGACGGATGCCCGGAGACTCCTGACCCGTTTCTGAAGGTGCAAGCCCCTCAATGAATAGC
>DATDRI010000304.1:0-7814 GCA_035291825.1 Vicinamibacteria bacterium
TGCGGATGTCACCTTGGCCTCGGTCTCCAACGCCATCATTGTTTGTTTCAATGTGAGACCGCAGAGAACTGCAGCGGAGCTGGCGGAAAAGGAAAACATCGACATCCGCCTCCACACCGTCATCTACAACGTGCAGGATGAGATCAAGAAGGCCTTGGCCGGACTGCTCGAACCCACTCTCAAGGAGACGACCCTCGGCCATGCTGAAATCCGCGAAATCTTCCGAGTACCGAAAGTCGGTGTGGTCGCGGGCTGCTACGTCACCGATGGAAAGGTCACACGTACCGGTGACGCCCGACTTCTTCGCGACAACGTGATCATCCACCAGGGGAAGGTGGGGAGCCTACGACGGTTCAAAGAAGACATAGGGGAGGTCAAGCAGGGCTTCGAATGTGGCATCGGTCTTGCCGGGTACAATGATCTAAAGAAAGGTGACGTGATCGAGGTCTTCTCGATCGAGAAAGTCATGGACACGTCGCTTCGGTAGACCCTTGTCTCGCCGGAACAGCGGAGGGGTCGACAGGGGGGAGCCGGTCATAGGACTCCTCACGGTTGAGCTCCACTTTCCCCACTCTCAATCCCTGAAGGAAAAGCGCATGGTGGTCAAGGCCATCAAGGACCGCCTGCGCTCGCGCTTCAACGCTTCGGTGGCGGAGATTGGCTTCCAGGAACTGTGGCAAAGGGCTCAGCTGTCGGCAGTATCCGTCAGCTCGGAACGACGTGGGCTCCAGTCCCTACTGGAGGCCATGGCTCGCGAGGTGGAAGAACGTTACCCTTCGGAGCTGGTCGAAGTCGCCATCGAGTTCATCGACTGAATCGCAGCGGTAACCTATGATGAGCGGGGGAAGGGAGGAGGAACGTGCCGAGGAGTGGTCCGCGCGTCCGGCCGGAGCGAGTAGCCGAGCAGATTCGCATCGAGATTGCGGGAATCCTTCAGCGAGATCTCAAGGATCCGCGGGTGGGGTTGGCGACCTGCACCCGTGTTCAGATTTCCGGAGATCTGAAGATCGCCAAGATCTACGTCAGTGTCTTGGGTACGTCGGAGGAACAAGAACGGACGATGCTGGTTTTGCAGGGGGCTTCTGGTTTTGTGCGGCGGCTCCTGGGGCAAAGGCTCAGCCTGCGGGCCTCGCCGGAGGTGCGCTTCCTTTTCGACCCCTCGGTGGAGTACGGCATCAGGCTCGACCGCCTCATCGAGGAAACGCGTCAGAGCCCGCCAGGCGAGGCAGGACAAGAAGGGGACGAAGAAGAGGAGCGGTCCTAGCTCTTGCCGGCGGGCCTGGATCGGGACGGCAGAATTGAGCGGCACCAACGGATTCCTTTTGGTGGACAAGCCGAAGGGACCCACGTCTCATGATGTGGTGCAGGCGGTGCGAGGACTGAGCGGCCAGCGACGCTGTGGGCATACCGGTACGCTCGATCCCTTCGCGACCGGCCTGCTTCCCCTGTGCCTGGGAAATGCCACCCGCCTGGCCCGGTTCGTTTCCCTAAGGTCGAAGACGTACTCTGCGGTAGTGCGGTTTGGCTATGCCACCGATACCTACGATGCCACCGGTCGGGCGGTGGGCCCCAAGGTGGAAGCCACGCTGGAGCAAGGGATCCTGGAGAACGCGTTGGCCGCTTTCGTTGGGAGGCAAGACCAGGTTCCTCCGCCGTATGCGGCCAAGAAAGTCAAAGGGAAGAGGATGTACCAGCTGGCGCGGGCCGGCCTACCGGTTGCGCCCCGCCCGGTCAAGGTCGTCATCCGAAGGATCAGCTTGCAGGGATTGCAAGGGGACCGGGCCAGTCTGGAAGTGGACGTCGAGTCGGGAACCTACATTCGGTCTCTGGCGCATGATCTGGGCCAACGCTTGGGATGCGGAGCTCATCTGGAAGAGCTGCGCAGGAGTAGGGTGGGGTCGTTCACGGTGGATCAGGCTTTGAGCTTGGAAAGTATCGAGATCTTGGCGAGGGAGGGCAGGCTGGAAGAAGTGATCTGGGAGCCGGCCCGGGCGCTCTCCGACCTTCCCGCTCTGCAGCTCCTGGCCGAGGGCGCATCCCGAGTGAGCCATGGAAGAACGGTGTCGTCTTCCGACGTGGCCGGTGGCGTCCCGCATGTTCCTCCCGGGCAGGCATGCCGGCTACTGGGTCCGGGCGGCGAGCTACTGGCGGTAGGCATGGCGGTCGAGGGGCTCTCCGAGTTTCGTCCGGTGGTTGTTCTAGCGACTCCCAGCCAGGGGGGAGTGTAGTCGTTGGCAGAAACGTCTCTAGCGGCGGGCTTTACAGCCCGGGCTCGCTGTGCTATGATTCCGCCCGTTTGTAAATGAAGAGCAAAGAAGAAAAGGAAGAAGCAGGAAGGACCTCTCTTTGACACTCTCCCAAGAGCGAAAAGGCAACATCATCGGAGAGTATCGGCAGCATTCGAAGGACACCGGTTCACCCGAGGTTCAAATCGCCCTCCTCAGTGAGCGGATCGGATACCTCACGGATCACTTCAAGGTACACGAGAAGGATCATCATTCGCGCCGGGGATTGCTGAAGTTGGTCGGGCAGCGTCGGCGGCTTCTGGACTACCTGAAGCGCAAGGACATGCAGCGCTACCGTGGGGTCATCCAGCGACTTGGAATTCGCAAGTGAGCGCCCCTCGGCTGGCCGAGGATTCTTTGATCCTTTGCCGCTGGCTGCCTGCCCCCTTCAAGCTCTCCCTCCTTCAGCCGCTTCTGAGCTGAGGTCGTACCTCGTTGTTTTGTTGAACACTCTCATTGATTGGCATCAGCAAAGGCCCGGTAAGCGCCACCGGACGACCGGTGGGTGTGCTTCCGCGCTCAGAAACGGATTGACGGGACGGAAAGCGCACAGGGCGCAAAGGGCGGCCCCGTGGATTCGCCTTTGTTCGTTGGTCGGAGGTAGAGAATGGTTTATCAAAAGGAAGTAGCGCTTGGTGGCGCCACCCTCTCCATAGAGATGGGGAGACTCGCCAAACAAGCAAACGGGGCCGCTGTGGTACGGCTCGGGGACACCGTCGTCCTGGTGACGGCTTGCGCCGCGAAGACGGAACGGCAAGGAATCGATTTCTTGCCGCTTACCGTGGATTATCGAGAGAATTTCTACGCCTCGGGGAAGATTCCCGGGGGGTTCTTCAAGAGAGAAGGGCGTCCCAATGAGAAGGAGGTCCTCACCAGCCGCCTTATCGATCGTCCCCTTCGGCCCTTGTTTCCCCAGACCTGGCGTTGCGAGACGCAGGTGGTGGGGTTTGTTCTGTCCTCGGACAAGGAGAACGACTCCGACACCATGGCGATCACCGGAGCCTCGGCGGCGCTGTACTGCTCGGACATCCCGTTCACCACGCCCATCGCCGCGGTGCGCGTTGGACTGTTCGATGAGGGGTTCGTCATCAACCCGAAGATCGAGGAGCTGAAGACCTCTCGCTTGAATCTCACGGTTGCTGGCTCGCGCCAAGGCATCGTCATGGTGGAGGCGGGAGCGAAAGAGGTCACGGAAGCGGAGATGCTCGAGGCGCTGGGCGTGGCGCATGAGGCGATCCGGAAACTGATTGAGGTTCAAGAAGAGCTCTATCGGGAGATCCAACCCACCAAACGCCTGGTCTCTCCCAAGACACGAAACGAGGACGTCTATCGCAAAGTGGAGGAATCCGCTGCGGCGCCATTGTTGGAAGCGATGCGCCTTCCTGGAAAGCTCAAGAGCCAGCAGAAGATCGACGAGTTGATTACGCAGAGCCTTGAAGCCTTCCCTGAAGAGGAAGCCGAACAGCGGTCCATGGCGCTCACCGCCATCAGGGAGCTGGAGGAAACGATTCTTCGGTCGGAGGTCTTGAAGAACAAGAGAAGGCTCGATGGCCGGCGTTTCGACGAGATCAGAGCCATCACCTGTGAGGTAGGGGCGTTGCCACGAACCCACGGATCTTCCGTGTTCACTCGCGGTGAAACGCAGGCATTGGTGACGGTGACGCTCGGAACGTCCCAAGACGTGCAGAAGCTGGACTTGTTGGAGGGGATGTCACAGAAACGGTTCATGCTCCACTACAACTTCCCTCCCTTCTCGGTGGGGGAGGTCAAGTTCCTGCGAGGTCCGGGACGTCGTGAGATAGGTCACGGGGCACTCGCCGAGCGCGCCTTGGCTCCCGTCATCCCTTCCGAGGACCAGTTCCCTTACACCATACGGATCGTTTCCGACATACTAGAGTCCAATGGCTCGTCCTCCATGGCGAGCGTTACCGGCGGCTGCCTCGCCTTGATGGACGCCGGTGTCCCTCTGAAAGGAGCGGTGGCGGGAATCGCCATGGGGTTGGTGAAAGAGGGCGACGACTATGCGACCCTCACCGACATCGCGGGAGCCGAGGATCACTACGGCGACATGGATTTCAAGGTGGCGGGGACTGCCAAAGGCATCACTGCCCTTCAGATGGACATCAAGATATCGGGAATCACCCCCGCCATCATGGCCGAGGCGCTGGAGCAGGCGCGCCGGGCACGGCTGTTCATTCTGGAGAAGATGGCGGAGACGATTGCTGCTCCGCGGGCGGACATCTCCACCTACGCGCCACGCATATTCACCATGCATATCCCCCCCGCAAAGATCCGCGACGTGATCGGCCCGGGCGGCAAGATGATTCGCAGCATCGTCGAGCGGACGCAGGTCAAGATCGATGTGGAGGACGACGGTACGGTCTCCATCGCTTCATCGGACGAGGAGTCTGCCCGCAAGGCGATGCAGATCATCGAGGAGCTCACCGCGGTGGCCGAAATGGGGAAGACCTACTTGGGCAAGGTTCAACGGATCGTGGATTTCGGAGCCTTCGTGGAAATTCTCCCTGGCACCGACGGCTTACTTCACATTTCGGAGATCGCCGATTATCGCGTCAAAGACATCCGAAACGAGCTCTCGGAAGGCGATCAGGTGCTGGTGAAGGTCATCAATATCGATCCCCAGGGCAAGGTCAAGCTCTCTCGTAAAGCGCTCCTTCCCCCCCGTCCGGGGGGAGGACCGCCGGATACGGAGTCGGAGCAGCCCCGCGATACCGAGCAAGACCGCGGCGCCGACCGGGGCGAGAGACACGGGCGCGGTCCGCGCGCCGGTGCGGGAAGAAGAGGGCGTTAGCTCCTAATTCAATCCCTGGCTGAACGGAGGCTCTTCTTCCACGAGCAAGCCCTGCTCCCGCAGGATCTGCAGAGCGCTCGGTAGCTGTTCCTGCACCTCGGTTTCCTCGAACAAAACGCCGCAACCGGTTGGCAGAGACCGGACGGCGGGAGCCGCCCGCGTGTTCCGCCACACCACCACGACCCGAGTGCGCAAACGCCCGCCCGCCTGGGAGGGGAATTTGATGGTGATCCTCAGCTCTTCTCCGACCTCCACGTCGGTGCGCATGGCGAAGAAGGCCCCTCCTTCGCTCAGATTGATGAGACGACCGCGCTTTCTCCTGCCCTTGGACTGAATGAGGACCTCGATCAGCGCGCCTAGCTGAAATCTTCTAGAGCGGCGTCTCTCGGACATAGTGGGAGTGAGCCGCTCATCGCCCAATTCGGTCGCGTCTCCGGGAAAGCGCGGTGATTATCTCGGGGAGAAGATGTTACTTGACGATGGCCAGGATGTCGTCTTCGCGCATGATGAGGTAGTCTTGGTCGTCGATCCTGACCTCGGTGCCGGCGTACTTTCCGAACAGGATTCGATCTCCGGACTTCACGTCCAAGTCTACCTTCGTACCATCCTCCAGTATCTTCCCGTTGCCCACCGCGACAACCTCACCCTCTTGCGGCTTCTCCTTTGCCGTATCGGGGATGATGATGCTGCCCTTCTTGACTTCCTTCTTATCTTCGACTCTCTTGACCAGGATTCGGTCATGTAGTGGCCTGATTTTCATTGTTACTGACTCCTTCTTGCGCTTCGCCTCCGAACGAAAGGCTCTTGCCCGAGATTTGGTGGTTCGCCCTGATGGACCTGGCCACCCGATTCGACGTTCTGAAGCGGGTGCTCATGGTAGTCGCAGGCATTTGACGTGTCAAGAACGCCTGGCTCGGCCCGGGTAGCGAGGGAAGGGGGACTCAGCGAAGCTTCACCTTGTATTCCAGGATCTTTTTGCTGAGGGTGTTCCGATGGATGCGCAGCACTTTGGCGGCACGGGACAGATTCCCGTTCTCGCGCTCGAGCACTCGAGCGATGAACCGCTTTTCGAACTCCTGACGAGCTTCCTGGAAGCGAATTCCCTTGCTGATCATCTCTTCGATGAGCGATTCTAGCCTCTGCTTGAGCACGATCACTCCGCACCTATGGCTAATCGCCCATCAGAGAAATTCATAGGTCTCGTCGTCCGGTGAGTGTTCGAAAGACGTCGCAGTACCGTTGGTGGGTCCCCGCCACCACGTCGGCGGGAAGCACCGGACCGGGAGGCGTCTTGTCCCAGTCGAGCGTGGCGAGATAGTCGCGAACGAATTGTTTGTCGAAGCTCGGTTGGGGCCGGCCCGGCTCATAACCCTGGTGCGGCCAAAAGCGCGACGAGTCGGGAGTCATGAGCTCATCGATGACCAACAGTTGGTCACCATCCATGCCGAACTCGAATTTCGTGTCGGCGATGATGATTCCCTTGCTCTCTGCTTCTCGGCTACCGTGGCGATAGAGCGCCAAGGATATCTCCTTCAGGCGTCCTGCTACGTCCCACCCGAGCTTGTCGCTCATGAATTTCTCGCTTACCGGCACGTCGTGTCCCCGATCCTCCTTGGTAGAAGGAGTGAAGAGAGGCTCGGGCAACTTCTGGGCTTGCCGGAGACCGGGTGGAAGGGCTATGCCCGATACCTGGCCGCTGCTCTGGTATTCCGTCCAACCACCCCCGTAGAGATAACCTCGCACCACGCACTCGAAAGGGATCGGCCGAGCGCGCTTGACTAGCATGGAACGCCGGTTCAGCTCGGCCTTCCACGACGAAAGCGAAGCGGGATAGTCGGATACGTCGGCGGTGACGACATGGTTCGGCTGAATGTGTCGGGTGGCGGAGAACCAGTACAGCGAGAGTTGGTTAAGGATGCTTCCCTTGTCCGGAATTCCGGTAGGGAGAACGACGTCGAAGGCCGAGATACGATCGGTGGCCACCATGAGGAGATAGCCGTCGACCGCATACACGTCTCGAACTTTCCCACGCCGGTGGACGGGGAGGCCTTTCAGATCGGTTTCAAGTACGACAGTTTTTTCCAAGAGCCGTGCGTCATTCAAAGGGCGCCCGAGACCGTGCGAGAAGAGGGCCGTATTGTAGGGAAGGGAGTGAGACGAGTCAAGGGGCTCCGGTCCATCGGTCCATCGTTACGAGCACCAGGCCCAGCGCCAGAGAGCAACCGCTTCTAGAGGTCGCCGGACCGCTCATTTTCCGCTCCGTCGCCTGCCGGGATGACCTCGGACCCGGTCGGCTCCGAGACGGTCGGGCGAGCGTTCTCGTCCGAGGCAGAGCCGCTGCCCTTGATGAGTCTCACCCCTATCAGGATCAGGGCTATCGGCCAAGCCCTCCATAACCAATCGAAGTCGATCAGGTCGAAGTTGAAGAGGCTGTTGTTTCAAAAATGGCACTCGATCCTGGATTCGGAAAGGAGCGATTACGCTAACTATTGGCCGTGCTTGACTTCTGGGGTTCATTCTAGTGGATTCTGTCCCCTGTTAAAAGTAAGATGGTCCTTCATCTGGTGGTCGATGTCCCCGATAGTGTGAACTTGCTCCGGTGAGCGAATTGGCAAGAAGAAAGAAGCCGTCTTGAGGGGAGAAGTGCCCGGAGGTTTCTTGGTTCCCCCCGAGCCTGCCGCGCCGGTTGCGCGGCGAGGGTCGCGACGGCTCCAATC
>DATDRI010000305.1:0-7519 GCA_035291825.1 Vicinamibacteria bacterium
TTCCGAGCAGGAGCCTCAGCTCGACGATCTGTTCGATGTGGCGCTCGCCGTGATCGGCGTAGAGCTCGAGGAGCTGCCGGACGGTGAGCCGTCCCCAGTCGGCGTGGCTGCCCCACTTCTTCCAGTCTTCTTCGCGGGCACCGTTAAAGAGCCGCGTTCCGCTGCTCCGCAGGGCGGAGAAGAGCCATAGAGCCGCCACCATCGCGTTGCGATCACGACTCCCATAGCGGAGAGTACGCGCCCAGGCCGCTTGATCGTACACGGCGAATGACGTTCCGGGCTCGGCCAAGGCCTGCCTCAGGCGGGTGGCCCCCATGATCTCGGCATCGGCGAGGTGCTGCGCGATCTCCTGAATGGACCATTTACCTTGGCGCGGCTGCGCCTCCAGCTCTTCGTCCGATAGGCCGGCCAGAACCCCACCCAGTCGGGTGGGTCCCGCCTTGTACACCGTGATGAGATCCCGAGTCGATTTTCCCTTGTAGACATCGGGGAAGTCGGTTTTGTGGGCCATGACCGGAAGGTCTATTCTCTCACGCTCCATCGCAGCCTCGCTTTCCGTCCCCCATTCTTAGACGAACGGGACCCCCTAGGCTTCGACATCGGCGGTCACTCCGGTCATTGCTCCCTTCGGCAAGGGGCTGTCGATGGTGCCCCGGACGGAGAGGAGGCCGACCCCGCCCAGAATGAACCCCACGCCCATCCACTGAAGGCTGGAGAGATACTCCGCGAAGATCAGCCTGCCCCAGAGCACCGCCAGCATCGGTTGCACCAGGAGCTGCACCGAGGTCTCGAGCGCGGCCAGGCGGGGCAAGGCATGGGCGATGAAAAGCCACCCCGTCACCTGGGACCCCAGTGCCAGGGCGACCAACCAACCGTGCGCGGGCCAGGAAGGAGCAAGCGAAAAACGGGGGTCGAAGACTCCGAAAGCCAGCGTTCCGACGACGACACCGCAGGTTGCTTCGAAAAGAGGACCGGCAACCGGCGCCAGCTCTCGATTCGAAGCGCGAAAGACCAGAAGGAACGCCCCAAAAAAAAACCCGGTGAGCACGCCGTAGAACACGCCGGCCAGAGGGTCGTCGCCGTACGCCCCGGGACGGCCCAGGCCCGAAACCAATGCGACTCCCAGGAACACGAGTGGAATGATGACCAGCGCGGATCGACTGGGCCGCTCCTTGTGGAGCAGCCAAGCCGCTATCCCCACGAAAGCGATCTGGGTGTTGCCCAGCACCGTTCCCAGACCGGCTCCAATCGACTCGATGGCCCGATGCCAGCAAAGGAGGTCTGCGGCTAGTAGCAACCCGCTCCCCAAGGCCATCCAGTGAGCCCGGGAGTCCCGCCGGTCCTGGCGGCGCAACAATCTGGCGATCACGAAGAGCGCCGGGACGGCATAGGCCGCCCGGAAGAATGCGGCGGTGGTCGGGGAGACGTCGGCCAACCGCACGAAAATCGCGGAGAAAGAGATCATCACGATGCCGATAAGACCGATTAGCCGCGCCATGGTTCCCCAATCGTCATAAGACGTTCCATTCCATCCCCCAGCCTAGCGCGGATTCCCAATGAAGCCCTCGTCCAGGATCCCCTTACCCAGCGCGATCACTTCTTGAATCAATAAGTCGAGGTCCTCTCGTCTCGTCCGATGGTTGGTGATGGCGGCGCGGAGGCAGTACTTCCCATGCAGCTTGGTGGAATTGAGCACCGCCGCGCCTCGTTCCTGTAATCGAAGGAGAAGCTCCTCGTTGAGCCGGTCGAGCGCCGGCTCGTCGAGCTCCGGTGAGAAGAATCGGAAGCAGACGACGTTGAGGGGCACGGGAGCGAGGAGCTCCAGCTCTCTGCTTGTTTCCACCCGCTTGGCGACGTACTGCGCTTGATCGACGTTCTGCTCGATGAGCCGGCCATACTTGTCCACACCATGCTCTTTCAATGACATCCAGACTTTCAAAGCCTTGAAACTCCTGGAGAGCTCGATACCGTACTCGTTGAACGGAGTGGGTCCGGCGGACGTCCCCCGCTTCGTTCGTGCCAGGTAGGCGGGGACGAGGGAGAACGTTCCGCGATGAACGGGCTCGCTCCGCACCAGCGTGCAGCCCACGTCGTAGGGTATGTACATCCACTTGTGGAGATCGAAAGCCACCGAGTCGGCACGCTCCATTCCTTTGACCAGTTCCCGAAGGCGGGGCGAAAGGGCGGCGAGGGCGCCGAAAGCGCCGTCCACGTGAAGCCAGAGGTCTTCTTTCTGGCAGAGATCGGCCAACCCATCGAGATCGTCGATGGCACCCGTGTTGATGGTACCGGCGTTTCCGACGACGCAGAAGGGCTTCAAGCCCTCTTCTCGATCCGCCTGGATGGCGGCGGCGAGCGCCTTGATGTCCACGGAGAAATCCTCTCGCGTCTTCACCAGGCGGAGAGATTGGCTACCCAGCCCCAGTATCTCTGCTGCTTTCGACACCGACGAATGAGTTTCCACCGAAGAGTAAAGTGTCATCCTTCTCGAAATGCCTTGCAGCCCCTCCCGCCGCATGTCGACGTCGGCCTTGCTATGACGGGCCACCGCCAGCCCGACCAGGTTAGCCATGGACCCTCCGTTGACCAGCAAGCCGCTCGCCTGGGACGGATAGCCGAGCATTTCCTTCGCCCAGTCGATCACTTGTCTCTCCACCAGAGTGGAGGCCTGGTCGAAACCGCCGCAATTGGGATTCATTCCTGCCGCCAGCATCTCGGCCAGCATGCCGAAGGGCGTTCCCGTACCGATAACCCATCCCCAGAACCGGGGATGGATATTTCCGGTCGGGTATGGGAGTACGTTTTTCCGGAAGTCGCGATAAACGTCACTCGGCTTGGCCGGGGAGCGGGGGAGCGGTTCCTGGAAGGCGGCCCGAACGTCTTCCGGCATGGGACTCCAGACCGGACGTTCCCGAACCGTCTGCAAGTAGGAAAGCATGTCGTCGATCATCTGGCGGCCCAAGGATCGAAGCTCGTCCCAGTCCTGCGGATCCAGTGATTCTTCGGGATAGCCGGAATTGTGGTCGGGACTCATTCCATCACCCTTTCTCTGGCGAAGTAGAGGGATTGTGTTGCGTGCATTACCTACCTATCGGTGACAGGGACGGCGCACCCTCACCGACATCGTCCAACACTGGGGTGGGATGTCGGCTCAGAGAAGCGGCAGGTGCCCCCGGGTGAAGGTCTCTGACCAGGGCGTGGGCTGCAGAGAGACCGGGTGAAGCTTGACGACCGTCCTGGTGCCGCGAGCGTAAACGAGCTTCCCTTCCGAGCTGGTGCAGACGAAACCGTACACGCAACTCGACTCCCCGAGCCTGTCCACCCAGATGTGAATCACCATCTCGCCCATGCCGCGGAAAGGCGCGGTGAACTTCGCCTGGACCTCGCGCACCACCTGAAATTGATCCGGGTTCTCATCCAAGGCGACACCCCACGGTTCGCCAAGAGTCCGGTAGAAGGCGACCATGGCGCGCTCGACATGAACGATGAAACGGGAGTTGTGGAGCAACTGCAATGAGTCGAGCTCGTCGAGGTGGACGGGGCTTCGGTAGATGAACGTCGGCCGAGAGGGAATGGTATCCGGGTCGGATCCTACACTACCATCGGTCATGGAACCCTCTGCAGAAATTATAGCATTCAACTTTTCCCTGGAAGATGCTCGTCTCGTGCGGAGGCAGCGACTTCGTCTAGATGACCCCGAATCTCCCAATCCCGATCCTCTGGAAACCTCTGGGGGGAAGCGGGATAATAACGAGCGGGACGACATCGAGTGGAAAGGGGTCGGCGCATGAAAATCGTGGCACTGGTGGTCCTGGCGGCGGCGTTGCTCGCGGTGGCCATGGCGAGCTCGGAAAGCCCGTCGTGGCAGGATGCATCCAGGAAGTGGAAGTATCCCGAGGCGCGCAAGTCCGACGTGGTGGAGGACTATCACGGCACAAGAGTCCACGACCCTTATCGGTGGATGGAGGACCCCGAGGCGCCGGAGACGGCGGCCTGGGTCGAGGCTCAGAACGAGCTCACTCGCCGGTACATCGACGCCGCTCCTGCCAGAAAGGACATCGAAGCCCGACTGACCGAGCTTTGGAACTATCCGAAGTACGAACCTCCAGAGAAGAAGGGTGATCGGTACTTTTTTTCGAAGAACGACGGCCTTCAAAACCAGGCGGTGCTGTACATGGTGAAGGAGCTGGGAGGAGAGCCCATCGAGATCCTCGATCCCAATCGGCTGAGCGAGGACGGTACGGTAGCGATCACCAATCGAGCCTTCAGCAAGGACGGTGCGCTACTCGCTTATGGCCTCTCGCGAAGCGGGAGCGACTGGCAGGAGATCCGCGTCCGGCGGGTCGATACGGGCGACGACTACCAGGATGTCATCCGATGGGCCAAGTTCGCCGGAATCGCCTGGAAGCACGACCAGAGCGGGTTCTTCTACAATCGTTTTCCCGCGCCGGGGACGGTTCCTCCCGAAGATCAGAACAACTTCAGTCGTGTTTACTGGCACCGGTTGGGTACGCCCCAGGAAGAAGACACGCTGATCTTCGAGATGCCGAACCAGAAGGAGCTGGGGTTTCAGCCTTTCATCACTGACGATGGTGTGTACCTAGGCCTCTACGTCTACCACGGCACCGACGATCGAAATGGAGTCTACCTCCGCAAAGTAGAGAGTGAGGGAAACTTTGTCCGCTTGCTCGAGGTCGGGGAAGCGAAATTCCAGCCGGTCGGGAGCTCGGGGTCGACCTTCTACTTTCTCACCGATTTGCAAGCGCCGCGTGGGCGTGTCATCGCCATCGATCTGCAGAATAGCGAGCGCCGAGACTGGAAGACGATTCTGCCCGAGGGTGCAGATGTCATCGGCTCGGCCACCATCGTGAATCACCAGCTCGTCGTCCAGTACATGCATAACGCTCACGAGAAGCTGCGGTTGTACTCTCTCGGCGGCGAGCTCGTTCGGGAGATCGAGTTACCCACCATGGGATCGATTGCGGGAGTTACCGGTGAGCCCAATGACACCGAGATGTTCTTCGGATTCACGTCGTTCGTTTATCCCACGACGATCTATCGCTATGATTTCGCAGCGAGCGAGCTCGAGGTGTTCCGTCAGTCGGAAGTCAACTTCGATCCCTCCGTATATGAAACCAAGCAGGTGTTCTATCTGTCTAAGGATGGCACCAAAGTGTCGATGTTTCTGACCCACAAGAAGGGGCTGCAGCTCGACGGCGAGAATCCGACCCTTCTCTATGGCTACGGAGGATTCAATATCAGCATGACGCCGAGCTTTTCGGTGTCTCGACTCATCTGGTTGGAGCACGGCGGAGTGTACGCGGTGGCGAACCTGCGCGGCGGGAGCGAGTACGGAGAGGAGTGGCATCAGGCGGGGATGCTGGAGCGCAAACAAAACGTCTTCGATGATTTCATCGCCGCCGCCGAGTGGCTCATAGACAAGAAATACACGAAGAGTGGGCGTCTTGGGATCACCGGCGGCTCGAACGGAGGGCTCCTGGTGACGGCTTGCTTACTGCAGCGGCCGGATCTCTTCGGGGCGGTGGTGGCGGCGGTGCCGGTGACCGATATGTTGCGCTACCACAACTGGACGGTAGGGCGGTATTGGGTTTCCGAGTACGGAAACGCCGAGGCCAACCCCGAGCATTTCCGGTTTCTCTATACCTACTCGCCCCTGCACAACGTGAAGGCGGGGGCAACTTATCCACCCATTCTGGTGACGACCGCCGACACCGACGATCGGGTCGTGCCGGCGCACGCCAAGAAGTTCGTGGCAACCTTGCAGGCCGCCGATTCCGGAGTCCATCCGATTCTGCTACGGGTGGAGACCAAGGCCGGTCACGGCGGCGGAAAGCCTACCGCCAAAGTCATCGAGGAGGCGGCCGATGTCTATGCGTTCTTGCTCAGGACGCTCGGGGCGAGTCCTTCTAACTAAGATCGACGGTCAACCTTTTGGAGGCGGTATAATCCGGTTGGACCGGAAGAGGGAAACGAGAGCATGACTGCCGACAAGACCAGAACGGAGCGCGACAGCCTGGGTCCCGTCGAAGTGCCTGCGGAGCGGCTGTGGGGAGCGCAGACCCAGCGTTCGCTGATGAACTTCGACATCTCCTCCGAAAAAATGCCTCCCGCTCTCATTCATGCTCTGGTGCTGGTGAAGAAGGCGGCCGCCTTGGTGAACGTGGAGCTTGGCCTGCTCGATGAGAAGAAAGGGAAGGCTATTGTTGCCGCGGCGGATGAAGTGTTACAGGAGCGGCACGAGGAGGAGTTTCCTCTCGTCGTGTGGCAGACGGGGAGTGGAACCCAAACCAACATGAACGCCAACGAGGTGCTCGCCAACCGGGCCAGCGAGATTCTTGGCGGGAAACGGGGCCAAGAACGCCTGGTGCATCCGAACGACGACGTGAACATGAGCCAGTCGTCGAACGACGTCTACCCGACCGCCATGCACGTGGCTGCGGTGGAGGCGTTCCGCTCGCGGGTCATTCCCGCCGTCACCGCCCTGCGCGATGCCTTGGCCGAGAGATCCGATGCTTTTCGTGACATCGTAAAGATCGGACGCACCCACCTGCAAGATGCCACTCCCCTCACTCTGGGCCAGGAGTTTTCAGGGTACGCCAGTCAGCTCGATCATGGTATCGGGCATCTGCAGGCGGCTCTTCCTCATCTCTACGAGTTGGCTCTGGGGGGGACGGCGGTGGGAACCGGGATCAACGCCCACCCCGAGTTCGGGGTTCGAGGCGCCAAGAAGATCGCGGAGCTCACCGGCCATCCGTTCGTCACTGCTCCCAACAAGTTCGAGGCTCTCGCCTCCCATGACGCCATGGTGCATGCCCATGGAGCCTTGAAGACGGTTGCCGCTTCGCTGACCAAGATAGCCAACGACGTCCGTTGGCTGGCTTCTGGACCGCGCAGCGGAATCGGAGAGATCGCCATCCCTGAGAATGAACCGGGAAGCTCCATCATGCCGGGTAAGGTGAATCCCACTCAGTCCGAGGCCGTCACCATGCTGGCGGCGCAGGTCATGGGCAACGATGTAGCGGTCGGTATCGGCGGTGCCTCCGGGAACTTCGAGCTCAACGTATTCAAGCCCCTCATCGCCCACAACTTCCTCCAAAGCGCGCGCCTGATCGCCGATGGCTGCGATGGTTTTCGGAAGAACTGCGTGGTGGGCATCGAAGCGAATCGAGAGAAGATACAGCAGAACCTCGAGAACTCCCTCATGCTGGTCACCGCTCTGAACCCGCACATCGGCTATGACAAGGCCGCCAAGATCGCCAAACTGGCGCACGAAAAGGGGACGACCCTGCGCGAAGCGGCGCTCGAGCTGGGCCTGGTTACCTCCGAGCAGTTCGACGAGTGGGTCCGACCGGAGAGGATGGTCGGACGGAAAAAGAACTCTTAGCGCCTCTCCCCTACATCCCGATCGCTCATTGGGCGAGCAGCTTCTCGATGACCTCGGTTATGGCGGGTGGGTCATACTCGCGGGTGATATAGGCGATCTTTCCATCCTTCCCCA
>DATDRI010000306.1:0-1517 GCA_035291825.1 Vicinamibacteria bacterium
TGCCACGGCGACATTTTCGAGAGAATCATGGAAAGCGAGCGGGGCGACTTCCCTCACCAGCTCCATGTCAGAGACATGGAGCTGGAGTGTGCGACCTGCCACCTGCCGCAGGGCTCGGGAAACTTCACGCGAAGCCGCGAGGTCTGCAGCGACTGCCACTAGTCGGCGCTAATAGTTAATTAACCAACCAGCATCGCGCCGATAATCAACACCAAGAGGATTAGTCCGATAACCACGGCGGTGAACCCGTAGCGCCGTGCTCGGCCGAACGCCTCCTCCGGCGGCGGTCCGACGAGGCGAGCCTCCAGTTTGCCCTCGGCTCTCAAGCGTTCCACTTCCGCCGGATGCTCGCGCTCGTATTCGTGGAGAGGCGTGGTGCCGGTGTAAAAGACCATGTCCATCGGATACTTCTCGGGCTTGAGATGGGTATTGAAGAAGTGGATGGCGAAGATGAAACCCACCGCCAGGAGCGCTTCGTCGCTGTGGACGATGAGGGCGAGATTGATGGAGCTTCCGGGCAGGAATCGGGTGAAGAAAACCGGAAAGACCATGATGAGGCCCGATGTGCCGATGATGGCAACACCCCAGAAGACCGCCCAGTAATCGAACTTCTCCCAGTAGGCCCAGCGGTCGAAGCCGGGTTTATTTCCCTTTCCGAAGAACCACTTGAAGACTCCAAAAAGATCGGCGAAGTCCTTCGGTCGCGGCACCATGGAGTCTGGTCCCCAGAGGAGGTTCCGCTCGCCTTTCACCAACACGCGGTGGCCGATGTGCACCAAATGGGTGAGGAAATAGGCGAAGGTGATGACGGCGCACAATCGGTGGATCGCCGAGGCCATTCGAAAGCCGCCCAGCAGCTCCATGAGCCAGCTTGCCCAAACCGTCTCGCTGAATTTGAGCGGCAGACCGGTCAGGGCCAGCCCTAGGAACGACACGATCACGATACCGTGCATCCCCCGTTGAAAGTAGCTGAGTCGCTGGAAATGAGATTTGCTGGGATCTGCCGGGGCAGAAGGTTGAGGCGGAACCTTTCCGGAGTTCCGTTCCTCCAAGGATCGTCTCAGCCAAAGGGCACTGTGGAGGCCAAAGAATGTGAAGACGGTCACCAGCAACGCGGTCATCCCCACCGAGGTCCAGTGCAGCACAGGATACTCCTCGAGGTGTTCCAGATCCGCGTGCACCAAATAAGAAGCGAAGTTCTCGTTGGCCCGGGAATGACAAGCGGCGCAGGTGGCGACCCGGTTCTGGGCACTGATCGAAGAGCGAGGATCGGAGGCGGGCAGCGTCATGTGCGCGAGGTGACAGGTATTACACGAAGCGACGCCGCTATACCCGAGCGCAGTCACCTTGCCGTGGTAGGTCTGGCTGTAGCTCTTCGCCCGACTATCATGACACTCCGCGCAGGTGCGGTTGATCCGCAGCGCCTGCTCCTCTTCCACCAGCTGGATCTCATGAGGACGGTGGCAGGTAATGCAGATCGGCGCTTCCTCGCTCCCCGCCGCCAGCGCCTGTCCGTG
>DATDRI010000307.1:0-1820 GCA_035291825.1 Vicinamibacteria bacterium
TCTCGATTGCCGGTCATGCGGTAGGTAAACCGATAGATCTCCTTCTCGTACCTTCCCAGAAGCTCTTCGAATCGCACTGGCAACGGTTTCGATCCCTCTACTGCCTATAACACGCGAGCCACCCGCTTGTGAAAGCGTAAACTGCCGGTTTCGACTCGTTGCGAGCGTCAGGGGAATGAGTGTAAACCTATTTCGAATGACCCTTTACCAGCTTTGCCCGGGCCGCTCCAGGCCGCTCCTCGCCGCCTCGGCCCTCTTCGGGCTTCTTACAACCCCACTGCCAGCCACTGGCCAGGAAACTCGCATCGAGCTCTATACGGTAGGGCCGGGCGACTACCTTTTCTCCAAGTTCGGTCACGCCGCCCTCTGCGTTTCCGACGCCGACTGGCCAGGAGGTCTCTGCTTCAACTATGGAACCGCGGATTTCTCGACGCCCGGCCCGCTCACCTGGGCGGTGGTGCGCGGTCGGGCTGTGTTCTGGGTCTCCGTCGCGCCTCTGCAAGAGATGCTAGTCCTTTACCGGGCCGAGGATCGAACCATCTATCGCCAAGCGCTGCCTCTCACCGAGAACCAGGCCGCGGATCTGAAGCGGGCGCTCGCCACCAGCGCCCTTCCCGAGAATCGCTACTACCTCTACGACCACTTCCAAGACAACTGCTCCACCCGGCCCCGGGATCACATCGACGACGCGACCGGAGGCGCACTAAGGAAAAGGGCTGAAAGAGGGGGCCGCACCTTCCGCGAGCTGGTCGGCGAGAGTCTCCAAGACGATCCTATCTTCTTCTTTTTGGCAGAGCTCTTCCTGGGACGATCGATGGACCGGATGCGATCCGAGTACGAGGCGATGTTCCTGCCGCGATTCTTGAGACATGGGGTCGAACGGCACCTTCACGTCACTCCGGAACTCGCCTATGCGAGACGAGCCGCTGTTCCAGCCATGCCATCTCCACTCGTCGCGCAACGGCTGGCGCTTGCCTTGGGATTCGGCCTGGCGATCGGTCTGATCACTCTGACAAGCACTCCGCGCATCTATTTCGGCGTTCGAAGGCTCTTCGGCTTTCTTTTCGGCTCTCTTGGTTCCCTTCTGGTAGCGCTCGCTGCCATCTCGCCTCTCGCCGAGCTTCGTTACAACGAGCTCTTGCTGGTGTTCTTACCGACCGACCTTTTCTTGCTCCTCGCCGGTCACCGCTGGCACCGAGCCCTGAGCGTCTATTTGACGCTGCGGGTGGCGGGGCTGTTGTTGGTCGGCGCTCTCCGTTGGTCGGGAGTCTTGCTACAGCCACTGTGGCCCTATTGGGGGTTGACTCTATTCGTACTCGGCGCGGTCAGGGCTCGGGCAGTGGCTCCCTCGCCTTCCCCTGCCCTAGAATAGCGGAAATCGAGTTCTCCCATGAGCTCAGGAAGCTTTTGGATCGCGTCCCTGTCCTTCGTGCTTTCCACTTGTTCGATCGAGGCGCAGACGGTTTCCCGGCATGGAGAGCAGGCGGCCACCAACCGACTCTTCGAAGAGTCCAGCCCTTATCTCCTCCTTCACGCTCACAACCCGGTCGACTGGTACCCCTGGGGTGAAGAGGCGATCGAGAAGGCGCGGAAGGAAGACAAACCCATCTTCCTCTCCATTGGCTATTCCACGTGCTACTGGTGCCACGTCATGGAACGGGAAGTGTTCTCCGATCCGGAGATCGCCCAGCTCATGAACCAGTGGTTCGTCAACGTGAAAGTGGATCGAGAGGAGCGACCCGACCTCGACGAGGTTTATATGGTCGCCACGCAGTTGATCACGCGGCAAAGCGGTGGCTGGCCGAACTCGGTGTTTCTCA
>DATDRI010000308.1:0-15274 GCA_035291825.1 Vicinamibacteria bacterium
TGAAATACCAGCGCGACGTGCTGGAGGCGCTGAAGACGAACGACGTCGTCTCCCGGTTTCGGGAGCGAGAACGGGAGTTCATGCGCTTTCTCGAGGGCAAGCCCGAGCTCAAGGCGCGCTTCGGAGACGTTCTGGACGCTCAGGCGCGCGTCTACGCGGAGGACGTGGAGGCAAACGAGGCGCTCGACACCGCCATCCAGTGGCTTCAGCGTTCGACGGTTCTGAGCTACGCCTCCGGGCTTTACGAGTTCGCGCTGGCTCGGGCCGAGCCGTCCGACGCGGAGCGGGAGCCCCAGCTCCAGGAGCGCCACTGGCCTCGGGTGCGGCAGATGCTCTCTAACGAGGAGCCGATGATCTTGGATCTCGAGAGGGACTACCTGGCGCGCGGATTCGAGCGCGCCCTCGCCCTCGAGCCGGCCCAGCGCATCGGCGCGGTGGAAGCGCTTCGAGAGCGCGTTGGCCAGGACCCTGCCGACCCTCGCCGGCTCGCCGGGGCGGTCCTGGAGGGGACGAAGATTCCCGAGGTCGAGACCCGGACGCGTCTTCTCGAGGCGAGCCTGGACGAGCTGAACGCATCCGACGACCCCGCCATCGTCTTCGCCCGAGCGATGGAGCCGACGCTCCACGACCGGAGGCAGCGGGTTCGCGTCCTGAGCGAGAAGCTCTTCATCAGCCGGGCACGCTTCGCTCGCGGCATGGTGGAGTGGAAAGGCGGGGAACTCTACTACGACGCGAACTTCACCCTGAGAGCGACCTACGGACAGGCGAGGTCCTACGTGAACCGGCAGGGAGAGAAGGTTCCGCTCGCCACGCGCTTCGAGGGGCTTTTCCGCCTGGCGGAAGAGCGGGGCAACAGCGGTGAGTTCGCCCTGCCCAAGAAACTCCAGCTCTGGAGGGAGTCCATCGGTGAGGCGGCGTTTCGCGAGCGCTACGCCGATCTTCCGGTCAACTTCGTCACGACCAACGACACCACCGGGGGCAACTCGGGAAGCGCGATTCTCGACTCGAGGCTTCGCTTGGTCGGCCTGCTGTTCGACGGCAACGAGGATTCGATGGCCAGCGACTGGATCTACAGCGAGACCACCGGCCGCGCCATCGCCACCGACATCCGATTCGCGCTCACCGTTGCCCGCGAGGTGCATGGGGCCGGCTGGATCGTCGACGAGCTCGGGAGTGACGAATGAGCGATTGGGACGAAGTCGAAATCGAAAAGCCAACAGAGGATCTGGGTCCGAGACGACCGGGCCTCCTACCGGTTGGAATCGTGGTGGCGCTGCTGCTCATCGGCCTCGGCTTCTATTTCTTCTACTGGAAGAATCGCACCGCTCCCGAGCCGTCCCCGACGGCCGAGACTCTTTCCGCCCCGGAGCCGGTCGAAGCGATCGAAGAGGCCGAGCCCCCCATCGAGCTTCCGCCGCTTGGCGAGAGCGACGCACTCCTGCGGGAGCTGGTCGCCAAGCTCTCCTCTCACCCGCGATGGGCTTCGTGGCTGGTCCAGCGCGACTTGATACGAAGGTTCACGATCATTGTGGACAACATCGCCGAAGGCGTGAGCCCCCGGGCACATCTTCTTTTTCTGGAGCCCAGCGAAGAGTTTCGGGTGGTGGAGCGGGAGGGAGGGACCTTCATCGATCCGGCGACCTACGACCGCTACAACCTGGTGGGCGAGGTCTTCGCCTCGCTGGACGCGGCGGGCTCAGCGAAGCTCTATCGAGACTTCAAGCCTCTCATCGAAGAGGCCTATCAGGAGCTAGGCCGTCCCGCTCGGAGCTTCGATCAAAGGCTGGCGCTCGCGATGCAGCAGCTTCGGGAAACGCCCGTTTCCGAGGGTCCGGTGGAGGTGATTCCACGAATCAAGAGCTACGGCTTCGCGGATCCCGAGCTGGAGTCCCTCACCGAGGCGCAGAAGCACTTCTTCCGCATGGGCCCTCGAAACATTCGCAGGATCCAGTCGAAGCTGCGCGAGCTCGATCCTCTGCTGACCCGGAGGTGACCCGCTTCGGCGGGTAGCTGGCGGGGTTTCGGGAGTCCCAACCCGCAGAGCTTCCCAATGAAACCCCGCCTCCCTTGGTCCCCGCCAAGGAGTCGTCATAGGCAAATACCGCGCCACACCGGCTGGCTCTGGATAGATCTGGCACACAACAACTTACGGGATGCGGAGGATTACCGACGTGTGGGGAAAGATCTACACGCGCGATCGAAATCCCCCCGATTCGTTCGACCCCGCCGCGTCAAGCTCCTATTCTCCCTGTAACCTTACCTTGATCGTCGGGTTGTCGGGATCCAGCTCCAACGCCTGGGCGAACATGGTCTTCGCCCGGCTCGCCATTCCCGCCGCGTCATAGAGCTCGCCTAGGCCCACCAGGCATTCCACGTCACAGGGACTGAGCTCCAGAGCGGCCTGAAAATGCTCCTCCGCCCTTCGTCTCCAATTCGGGTTCTTGGCCAGGGCGCTGGCGAGCAGTTTGTGATATTGGGGCTTGCCGGCATCGAAACGCACCGCCTCTTCCATGAGCTCGATGGTCTCGTGGAAGCGGTCGTCGGCAAAGTGCTTTTTCGCCTCCCGGTGGTAACGCGCGGCAATATGCTTCAGTGAAGTCGCGGAGCTACTCTCCGGCGGTTTCGACGGGAAGCTGCGGGGGCTCAGATCCTCGCCGCGGGCCGCTTCGGTTCGAAGGGAATTGTCGAAGCGGCGCCGGTTTACCGGGTCGGAGAGAGTCTTGTAGGCCTCGGTCACCTTCGACAGGATGAGCTCGAGATCGCTCCTTAGGTAAGAAAGACGCGGGGAATGAAGACGATCCGGGTGGTAGCGCTTGACCATGGTCAGATAGGCCTTCTTAAATGCGCCGGTGTCGGCACCCCGCCGCACCTCCAGCCAGTCGTACAACGTCCCGGTAGTCACCGAGGAACGCTTGGCGAGGATGTCGTCTCGGATCCATTGTTCCTCGGCTGATAGCTCTTGCGTCTGGGCATCAGACTTTTTTTTTGGAGGCTTCGACCGGACCTGCTCTTCTCCGAGCGGATCGATACGCTTCGACGACGGCGTCAAGTGCCGGCTCTTGCCTCCCAGTTCCAGGAACCCGCCCGCGATCAAGGCGTAGAGACAGTGCAGGGTCTCGTCTTCCGCCAGCGGTGAGATGGAGAGGACGTCGGCGACCGAAGACTGACCATCCACCCGAGAAAGCACGAAGCTCTCTTGGGAAGTCAGGGTGCAATCGGGGGAGGGCATGGAGAAGTCTCTAGCGTAGCTGACCAGGCTCTTCGGGTCGCCCAGGGTGCGGCGAATCGCCTCCGGATCCTTGATGTGTCGGACACCTTCCAAGATGACCGGAATGGTGGGCAGCTTCAGGGCCAGCTCTTCGGCAATAGGATGGGCGTGCTCTTGAAAACGATACTCGCCGCTGTCCCAGGGGAAGAGCGAGTAGATGATGGAAAGGATCTGCTCGGCTACTCGCACCTCCATCTCCGTTTCGGTCATCAGGCCCATGGAAACGAACGTTTCGCCCAACCTCCGTCCGGTATCCGCCACTTTCTGCGAGGCTAACGCCAGGCTCGAGTGCGTCATCTTCCCGTTGCGAACCAGGAACTCGCCCAGCCGGTCCCCTCGGAAGCTGGAATTGGCAAAGATCATCGTTCCCTCGCCGAAGTAGATTCTCTTACTGAGCCGGTCCCGGGAGAGACCGAGGATGCCAGTCTCCCGCGAGTCGTGGAGCGAGTGGATGATGTCAGGAAGGCAGTCCTGCCCTAGGTTCCCGTGCACGAAACACCTCCTCGAGATCCGGGTAGCTTGGATACGTTTGAACCGGCTCCGTGCTCACGGACCCCAGCCGATACGATAGCGCGGGCGATTTGTCGGGAACCTACGGATTGACGGGATCGGTTTGTCATCGCTTGGGGCACGACGTCAACTTTGCAATGGCCTTCTGTCGGTTCCGGAGTAACTCTCTTCTGGATGCATGATGGTATCCCTCCTGGCAAGCTCCAGATATGCGTCCCAACACGGGAATTCTCCGACACGGAGACAGGGGGAAAGCCCCACGGTCGTCTGAGGCGGGTCCCTTCTCGACCGAGGAAATTGCGTTAGAGGGACACGTTCCCCCCTGCGCCAATTGTGTTATTCTCGCCGAATTCTAACGGTAGACCCCTTCGACGCGTCGAGCCCGGCATGGAAACCCTGAAGAACCTCCTTCTGACTTGGGGTCTGCCGGGTCTCTTCTTCATCTCGCTTCTGGACTCCGCCGGAGTGCCTCTACCCGGTGGCCCAGACGCGGTGGTCATGCTCCTTTCTTGGCAGCGCCCGACTCTGTTGCCCTTGGTTGCGCTCGTCGCAGCGGCGGGTTCCACGGTGGGCAACTGGATCCTCTATCAGGTTGGAAGACGAGGCGGCGAGCTGGCTCTGGCCCGCTTCGACGCGAAGAAGCGTGCCTGGGTGGTGGACAAGCTCCAGCGCAACGACTTCCTCGCCATCGTGGTGGCCATGATCGGCCCACCGCCCTTCCCCACCAAGTTGTTCATTCTCTTCGCGGGCACCTTCCACATGAGCATGCGAAGGTTTCTCCTCGCCGTTTCCGGGGGACGCTTCGTCCGTTACCTGGGAGAAGGCTATCTGGGAGCGCGCTTCGGAGATCGGGCGGCGGAGGTGCTGGAGAGGCACTACGGGACCATCGCCCTCGTTCTGTTGGTCGTGGTCTTAGGTACTCTGCTGGGAAAACACCTTTGGCCGAGGTCATCGGCGCTCGAGCGCCCGCGCCAGTGACTCGATCTCTTTCCGGATCTCCTTACTTCCTGTCGACGATCACCACCGTGCCGGTCAGCGTGCGGTGCACCGGACACCTACCGGCGATCTCCAGAAGCCTTCGTTTCTGATCCTCGTCGAGCGGTCCTTTCAGTAGGATCTCCTTTTCGATCCGGTCTAGCAGTGAGCCCGCTTCACCATCCGTTTCGCCACACTCGGCGCAGTCCTCCCCATAGACTTTGGCGTGGCGTAGGCGAACCTCTATTCCCAGGAGAGGCCACTTCTTGCGATCCGCATAGAGCGTGAGGGTCATCGAGATGCAACTCCCCAAAGCGGCAAGGAGGAAGCCGTAGGGGTCCGGCCCTTGACCCTCGCCACCCGCTTCCCGCGGCTCGTCGGCGAGGAGCAGATGCTCCCCGATCTGAATCTCGTTCTTGAACTTATCGATTCGCTTAACCGTCACCTGGCTCGCCATCTCCCCCTCCCGGAATCATGCATCCGACCATCCACTAGCCGCGCATTGCAGCCCAGCCCCAGCACGGCCTATAATCCGACTCCCCTAAGCTATGACCGTCGCGCTCTTGACCCTCCACGCGATTTCCCTCGTCACCATCGCGGTGACCGTTTTCTACGGAAACATCATCCCTCAGGGTGGAGGAGCGCTGGGACGCCATCTGACACTCGCCCTCCTCGCCATACTACTGGCGGTGTTTGCGCACACCATGACGTTTTTCTACTTCATCGGCGTGGGCAGTTCCATCCGCCGGGCCGTCGCAGAAACCGGAGTCGGCAGCGAACAGTTGAGACAAGTACGGCGCCTCCGCGGCCAGGTTTTTCCTTGGGCGGGCGGAGCCATGTTGATCCTGATGATCGCTTTTATCCTGGGCGGCGCCGCACACACCCGGGCCCTCCCCAGCTGGGTACACGGTTGGTTGGGATACCTGGCGCTCGTCACCGGCCTGGTGGCCTTTCTCGTCGAGGCGGTCTACCTCATGCAACAGAACCGCGTCGTGCACGACCTGGAGCAAGAGCTTCGAGCCAGATGAGTCGACGGTTTGTCTTCGGCGTCGATCTTGACGGTGTATGTGCAGATTTCTACGCCGGGCTTCGTCCCATCGCGGCCGAGTGGCTAGGCGTCGAGGTGAGCACCCTCCCGGAGCGAGTCTCTTGGGGCTTGCCAGAATGGGGCGTCGATACGGCCCCCGGCGGCTATGAGGCGCTCCACAAGTTCGCGGTAACCCAGCGAGAGCTCTTTCGTCGGCTTCCGCCAATGCCGGGTGCGCCGCAAGCTCTCAGGAAACTCTCCAAGGAAGACATTCGAATCAGAATCATCACCCACCGTTTCTTCATTAAGTATTTTCATCAAGCCGCGGCCCGGCAAACCATCGAGTGGCTCGATCATCATGACATTCCTTATTGGGACCTCTGTTTCATGCAGGAGAAATCGGCGGTGGGTGCCGACCTCTATATCGAGGACTCACCCGCAAACATCGCCAGGTTGCGCGATGAGGGTCAGAAGACAATCGTTTTCACTAACTCCACCAACGAGGGCTTGGCCGGGCCTCGCGCCGATACTTGGGAGGAAGTCGTGGAGTTGGTGCTGGAAGAGAAAGCTGGGTGGGAAGTATCCTGAGCCTCCCCAACCCGACGATTGAGACGAGATGATATCCCTTGCTACCTGCCGTACGTAAATCTAGGGAGCCGAGCTGGACTGCTGTTGGCGGGATAGCGGTCCCCATATCCAGGAGGCGTTGAGAATGCCTGCACACCACCGGGAAAGACACCGTACGGAGCGCATCGGCTGGCTACGCGCGGCAGTCCTAGGTGCGAACGATGGCATCGTATCGACCGCGAGTCTGGTGATTGGCGTCGCGGCTGCCAACTCGACGCGCGGCGACGTACTTGTGGCGGGGGTGGCCGGGCTGGTGGCGGGGGCCATGTCGATGGCCGCCGGCGAGTACGTCTCGGTCAGCTCGCAGGCAGACACCGAGAAAGCTGACCTCGAGCGTGAGCGTAAGGAGCTCGACGCCGACGAGGAGTACGAGCGTGAGGAGCTGGCATTGATCTACGTCAAGCGCGGTCTCGACCCTTCGCTCGCCAAGCAGGTTGCCGCGCAGCTCATGGCCCATGACGCCTTGGGCGCGCACGCCCGCGATGAGCTCGGCATCTACCAGACGCTCAGTGCACGTCCGGTGCAGGCGGCCCTCGCGTCGGCTGGCACCTTTAGCGTCGGAGCGGCCATGCCTCTCCTGACCGTGGGCTTGGTTCCGGAGGGGAGTCTGATCCCCCTCGTTGCTGGAACTTCACTGATGTTCCTGGCGGCCCTGGGTGGGTTGGCGGCAGGCGCCGGCGGCGCAACCGTGACGACCGGCGCTCTGCGGGTCACGTTCTGGGGCGCACTTGCCATGGGGCTAACGGCGGGCGTAGGGTCCCTTTTCGGAACCGTTGTGTGATCCAGGTCCACTCGCCACGGTTCTCTTCCTGGTTCCCTTGCTCTAAGGAAAGGAGCTAGGACTTGTAGTCTTCCTTGGGCGGGCAGCTACACATCAGGTGGCGATCGCCGTAGGCATTATCGATGCGGGCCACCGAGGCCCAGAACTTGTGCTCTCGCACCCAGGGCGCAGGGAAGGCGGCTTGCTCGCGGCTGTAGGGACGATCCCAAACGTCCGCGGTCACCGCCTGCGCGGTATGCGGCGCGTTCTTGAGAACGTTGTTCTCCCGATCCGCCCGGCCTTCTTCGATGTCTCGAATCTCCTCGCGGATGCTGATGAGCGCGTCGCAGTAGCGGTCGAGCTCGGATTTGGACTCGCTCTCGGTGGGCTCGATCATCAGAGTTCCCGCCACCGGCCAGGAGACGGTGGGAGCATGGAATCCGTAGTCCATGAGACGCTTCGCGATGTCCTCGACCTCGATACCGGCGCTTTTTTTGAAGGGACGCCCATCGAGGATGAACTCGTGTGCCACGCGTCCGTTCTTCCCGGTGTAGAGGATTCGATAGTGCCGTTCCAGACGCTTCGCCATGTAGTTGGCGTTCAGAATGGCAACCTGGGTGGCCTTGGTGAGTCCCTTCGCGCCCATGAGCGCGATGTAGGCCCAGGAGATGGGGAGGATGCTGGGGCTCCCATAGGGCGCCTCCGACACCGGGCCGATCGCCTTTTCGCCCCCCACTGCCGACAGGGGATGCCCGGGGAGGAAGGGCGCCAGATGCTCGGCGACGCATATCGGTCCCATGCCCGGCCCTCCACCGCCGTGGGGGATACAAAAGGTCTTGTGAAGGTTCAGATGACACACATCGGCCCCCATGTCACTCGGCCGGGTGAGTCCAACCTGAGCGTTCATGTTGGCGCCGTCCATATAGACCTGTCCCCCGTGAGCGTGGACGATCTCGCAGATGCGTTGAACACCTTCCTCGAAGACGCCGTGAGTCGAGGGATAGGTGATCATCAAGGCTCCCAGTGAGTCGTGCTGCTCTGCCGCCTTGGCCTCCAGATCGTCGATATCGACATTCCCCTGTGCGTCGCAGGCAACCGGGACGACCCGGAAGCCGGCCATTACTGCGCTGGCTGGATTCGTGCCGTGAGCCGATACCGGTATCAAACAGACGTCACGCTCTCCCTGTCCCCGGCTCTGGTGATAGGCGTGGATAACCAAGAGGCCGGCGTACTCCCCCTGTGAGCCGGCGTTCGGTTGCAGGGAGACGCCACGCAGACCGGTGATCTCGCCGAGCCACTTCTCGAGCTGGCCGAAGAGCTCGTGGTATCCCTCGGCTTGATCGGAGGGGGCGAAGGGGTGGAGAGCGGCAAAGCCCGGCCAGGTGATGGGAGTCATTTCGGTCGTGGCGTTGAGCTTCATGGTGCAGGAGCCGAGAGGAATCATCGACGTGGTCAGGGAGAGATCCCGCGCCTGAAGGCGACTCATGTACCGCAACAACTCGTGCTCGGAGTGATAGCGTTGGAACACCGGGTGAGACAGAAGGGGGCTGGTCCGTGCCAGAGCCGCGGGGGGATCGAGATCGATCTCGTCGGCGAGATCCTCGACGGTGAAGGAAAGTGGAGCGGAGCCGGAGAAGACTTCCAGCAGAGCCTTCACATCATCCGCGGTCGTCGTCTCATCCAGTGATATCCCCACCGATCCATCCGCGAAGCGTCGCAGGTTCATCTGACGATGGAGAGCGTCCCCATGGACCTCTTCGGCTCGATCCTTCGGAAGTCTCACTTTCAATGTGTCGAAGAAGGACTCGCCACCCACGTCGAGCATCAACCGCTGCAGTCCTCGCGCCAGCGTCGCGGTGAGGCCGTGGACCCGGCGGGCGATCGTGATCAGACCCTCTGGCCCATGATAGACGGCGTACATGCTCGCCAGAATCGCGGGAAGCACTTGCGCGGTGCAGATGTTGCTGGTGGCGCGGTCTCGCCGGATGTGCTGTTCGCGCGTCTGGAGCGCCAAGCGGTACGCCAGTCGCCCCTCCGCATCCTGTGAGACACCCACCATGC
This sequence comes from Vicinamibacteria bacterium, assembly GCA_035291825.1. GTDB lineage: Bacteria > Acidobacteriota > Vicinamibacteria > Marinacidobacterales > DATDRI01 > DATDRI01. The sequence continues at coordinate 9,229 of DATDRI010000308.1, forward strand.
GCCCCGGCATGCGCCGCGCATGCTCTTCTCGAGTGGCCAGGAAGGCCGCGTGGGGACCTCCGAAACCGAGCGAGGCGCCAAAGCGTTGCGTCGAGCCGACCGCAATGTCGGCCCCATGCTCTCCGGGCGGGCGAAAGAGCGTGAGCGCCAGCAGATCGGTCGCCACCACCACCGTGGAACCGGCGGCATGCGCGCGGGCGATGACATCGCTCAGATCGCGAACCGCGCCGTCGGTACTGGGGGATTGCAGGAGCACGCCAAAGAGATCGGGATCATCGACAGCGTCTTCCTGCGGCGACCCGACCCGGACTCGAATCCCCAGGGGCCGGGCGCGCGTCTCGAGCACCGCGATGGTCTGAGGGTGACAGTCCTGGGAGACGAAGAAAGTCTTCGGCTGGGCTCCTTTCGCTCCGTGGATGGCCAAGCACATGCTCATCGCTTCGGCAGCGGCGGTGGCCTCGTCCAGCAAGGAAGCATTGGCGAGCGGCAGACCGGTCAAGTCGGCAACCACGGTCTGAAAATTGAGCAGCGCTTCCAGGCGTCCCTGTGCGATCTCGGACTGATAGGGCGTGTATTGCGTGTACCACCCGGGATTCTCCAAGACATTGCGCTGGATGACGGGGGGCGTGATGCAATCGTAGTAGCCCATTCCCAGGAAGGAGCGAAAGACTCGATTCCGCTCGGCGAGCCGTCGCAAGTCTCGGACGAGCTCGTGCTCGCCGCGAGGTTCGGGAATGTCGATAGCGGTGCGTAGCCTGATGCTCTCCGGGATGGTGGCGTCCATCAGCGCATCGAGCGAGGAAACGCCCAACGTGGCGAGCATGGACTCGATGTCCTCGTCGGTGGGCCCGATGTGACGGCGCGGGAAGGTGTCGCTCGCCCTCAGCGCGTCCAGCCTTCCAAGCTTGTCCAGCAGACTCTTCGCCTTAGAGGCCTTGACCATCTATGAACGCCCCTTCAATCACTTCCCTCCTTCTCGATGAACTCTTGATATTGAGATGCGGTCAGCAACTTACCGAGCTCCGTTGCGCCATCGACGCGGATAACCATGAGCCAGGATTTCCCGTGAGGGTCCTTGTTCACCTGCTCCGGAGAGCTCACCACGTCTTGGTTGACTTCCACCACCTCGCCCCCAACCGGGCAGAAGAGGTCCGAGACCGCTTTGACCGACTCGATGGTCCCGAAGACCTCCCCGGCTTTGAACTTGGCGCCCAGTTCGGGGAGCTCCACATAGACGACGTCACCGAGCTGCCTCTGAGCGAAGTCGGTAATACCCACGGTCCCGCGGTCGCCCTCCATCTTGATCCATTCGTGTTCCTTGGAGTACCGGCGATCGTCAGGGTACATCTTGCCTCTCCTAGACGGCCTGCCGTGCTGGGCAGGCGAGTTCACCTTCACGTCAATGTATTGTAGTGCTACTCCCCGCGCCGGAGAGCACTTTGTTCCTCTTGTAGAACGGGGTGGGAACCACGCGAGCCTTGGCGCGACGGCCGCGGATATCGACCTCGATCTCGCTCCCCGGAGACCAGGCGGAAGGGGGAAGGTAAGAGAGCCCGATGGACTTCTTCAGATAGGGAGCGAAACTCCCGCTGGTCACCGGCCCCACCGTCTGGCCACCTAATAGAACGGGATGGCCATTTCGGGCGATGCCGCGATCCACCATCTCGAAGCCCACCAGCTTCCGCGAGACGCCCTCCTCGGCCTGTCTTGCCAAGGCATTGCGTCCGATGAAGTCCCCTTTGTCCAACTTGACCATCCACGCCAAGTCCGCCTCCAAGGCCGTGTGCTGCTCGTCGATGTCGTTCCCATAGAGCGCCATCTTCGCTTCCAGGCGCAATGTGTCGCGGGCACCTAGGCCGGCGGGTCTCAATCCCAAAGGCCCTCCTTCTTCCAAGACTCGGCGCCAGATCTTTTCCGCCCCTTCCGAAGGAATCAGGAGCTCGAAGCCATCCTCACCCGTGTAGCCGGTGCGGCATATGGTGGCCTCTTGCCCGGCCACATCCCCGGTCACGAAGCTGTAGTACTTCAGCCCCGCCAGACTGACCGGTGTGAGAGAGCCAAGGATCTCTTGGGCACGCGGCCCCTGGAGTGCGATGAGGGCGTAGTCATCGCTCACGTCGTTGACCTCTCCCTCGCCCCGGCGGTGCGACTCGACCCAGTCGAGATCTTTTTCCACGTTCGCCGCGTTGACGATGGCCAGGTAGCTCGAATCGCCCAAACGATAAAGGATCAGGTCGTCGACGAAACAACCCCGCGGGGTCGTGAAGGCGGAGTACTGGGCTTGGCCGACGGCGAGTCGCGAAACGTCGTTGGGGGTGAGCCGTTGGAGGAGCGAGAGGGAGCCCGCTCCCTCAAACAAGAGCTCGCCCATGTGGCTCACGTCGAAGAGTCCAGCGGCGGTGCGAACCGCAAGGTGCTCCGCCACTACCGCGCCGTAATCAACCGGCATCTCCCAGCCGGCGAAATCGACCAACCGTGCCTTGAGTTCTCGATGAACGGAGTAGAGTGGCGTTCTCTTAGGCGGGGCGTTCGACATTCATACCATGGGGGCAGTGAAATAGAACGACGCGGATCCTGTTGACCCCTCTGATAGGATGGCACCGTACCACGGGCTCGCGACCGTGTCAAGGAAACGGCTCTTGCCTGCGTAACCAGAGCTTCTTATAATGGAGTCGGTTAGACGGTCTCCGTGCTAGCTGCGCCATGGCCAAAACCAGCCAAGCTTACGTCGTTCGATGTTGGAACTGTCTCAATGACTTCGAGGCGATCGAAGCCGTCTGGTGCAACTGCGATCCCCGCAAGCCGAGCAAGCTCTGTCCGTTCTGCCTGCAATGCTCCTGTCCCGCCGATGAAGACTACAAGCACAATTTCTGGGCGCTCGCTCCGGACTCTCTTAAAGAGGAAGTGGCGATTCTGGAGCGAAGTCAAGATCGACTGGGTGAGATCCTCATACGTAACCAGAAGCTTACCACCCCCGAGCTATTGCGCGCCTTGGTGGAGCAGAAGCGGACCGGGGATCTTCTGGGCAAGATCCTGGTTCAGAAAGGTTGGGTTAGCGCCAGCGACATCGACGAGGCGCTTCGCTATCAGGGCTATAAGCCCTTGGTTGACGTGAACGGGGCGGAAGTGCAGGCCAGCCCCTCGGACAACCAGTCCGTCCCCCAGGAGACGCTGAACTACCTCCTCACACTGGGTGCAAAAAAAGGGGCCTCCGATATCCACATCGAGCCCACGCAAGACGAGGTGGCGATCAAGTTCCGGATCGACGGCTATTTCTACAAGCTGAAGCCGCTGCCCCGAGACGCCTTGGAGCCCTTGGCGGCCAAGATCGGCTCTCTGTTCCGCCTCGATCCAACCCGGGAGGGAGTTCCCCAGAAGGGGCGGGCGGCCACCCAGCTTCTGGAGCGCGAGTACGATCTGCTCGCGCAGACGTTGCCGACACAGAAAGGGATCAGCACCACCATCAAGCTCGTCGATCGTCGCTTCTTTCTCAAGAACTTCACCGCACTGGGATTGACCCCCGCCCACCAGCTCTTCCTGGTTCGCGCTCTCGACGCTCCCGCCGGCCTGATACTGGTGTCATCGCCTCCCTTCAACGGCGCCATGACCACCTGTTATTCCCTCATGGATCACTTGGCCAAATCGGAGCGCAAGGTGGTGAGTCTCGAGCCGTCCATCCAGTGGCAGGTTCCTTACGTCAATCAGATCGAAGTGAGCGAGGATCGGGGATTCGGCATTCGGGAGGCCTTGCGCTCTTTGACCACGGTGAAACCGGACGTTTTGTTCGCTCTGGATCTGTCGGACGAGGTGACGGCCAGCCAAGTGTGTCAGCTCGCCACCTCGATGCTGGTCATTGCCACGCTCCCCGCCTTCAGCTCGGTGGAGGCCCTGTGGCGACTCTACGAGTACGGTGTTCCGCCGTCTCTGATCAGCCGATCCCTTACCCTGGTTCTGAATCAACGTTTGGTCCGTCGCATCTGCACGAACTGCCGCGAGGGCGGTGACCCCGCCGATCAAGAAAAGCTCGCTCCCTATGGAATCAATGAGGAGGAGGCGGCGGGGTTGAGACTCTACCGCGGGAGGGGGTGCCCCACCTGTAATCGCATAGGCTATCGACGCCGCAAGGGCATCTTCGAAATCATGATCATCGACGACGAGATGAAAGACATCCTCGCCAAGCGGCCCACCGTGCCGGACATCGAGGCGGCGGCGCGACGGTCCGGAATGGAGACGCTGCGCGAACGTTGCCTCCACGACGTCACGGACGGGACCACTTCCATCGACGAGTTCATCCGCTGGAGGTTGTGAGCCGTTGAAGATCGCTTTTATCGGCACACACGGTGTCGGTAAAACGACTCTTTGCTACCACCTGGCGGGGATCCTGAAGAAGAAGCTCAACAGCGTCGACATCGTCAAAGAGGTGGCCCGCTCCTGTCCGCTGCCCATCAACCGTGACACGACTCTCGCCGCGCAGTCTTGGATTCTGCACACCCAGATCGCGATGGAGATCGCTTCGCAGCATCAGCATGAGGCGGTGATCTGTGACCGCAGCGTGCTCGACAACTATGCCTACCTGGTGCACGCCGGGGGTGTGCACCCGGTGCTCGATCAGCTAGTGAGCTACTGGATGACTACCTATGACTATCTCTTCAAGGTCCCGGTGGGGCTGGTCCTTCAACAGGACGGAGTGCGCGACACGGAAGCCGAGTTTCAGCTGGAGATCGATCGGCTGGTCGACCAGATGCTTCAGGAGCGTGGCCTGCGCCACTACAATCTTTCCGGAAGCAACCGGGAGATTTGGATCGCCTTCGTGATGAGCGTCGTGGAGCGAGAGGCCCGCACCGCACCTTCCAGCCCTCGACAGATGTCTCTCCCCATGCAGGGGGACTAGTTCAGCCGAGCAGCGAGATCCGTTCGCGAGACCGGGAACCGATCCCGGCGGTCATGGCCCATCGCTAGAAAGGTGGGTCTTCCACCGCGTCGCCCACAGCCGAGTCCTCGACTCCGCGCGGAGAGATCCGCTCGACCGCACTCTTCCTCCATCGATGGTAGTCATCGAGAAGCTCGGCGAGAAAGCGCTCGCGAATCTCAGCGCTTTCGAAGGCGACTTGATTCACGAAACGCGCCTCACCCTTCACGGTAATCGGCCTCGAGGGTACCGCCGCGAAAACGCCCTTGGCCCCGTCCACGATCCGAAACCCTCGAACCACTATCCCCTCGGCAACGGTTACGTTACCGAAGGCGAGGATCTTGGTGTCCCTCGACTTGGCTGGATAAAACTCGACCTTCATTTCTCACTCTCCGTTTCTGTAAGATGAACACCGAGAGCTCACGGCAGGACCTCCCACCGGCCCCCCCGATACCTCGCCAGTCGGACCCGTCCCGACGTCCCAAGAATGATGACCGCGTAGGTGAATCCCTGCTTGTTGCTGAGAAAGAGCGTCCCACTGGTTGAGGTCCCGATCGGGGAAAAGGACAGTATCCGGCCGCGGCCTATCCGAAGCGGCGGGAACCCGGGTCCGCCGTCGTTCGAGGGACTGCCGTAACGGACGCCGGGAAACTGATCACTGAGCTTCCAAGGTGGCCGGATTCTTGGATCGACGCCCGAGAGCACGTCGGCTCGGCGGATGCCGTTTTGGTTTCCGTCGATGTGAAGAGAGATCTCGGGCTCCCCATCGACTTCGTCGAAGACGATCCCGGTGTAACGGGACTTCGCCGCTGCTTGCGCCCGCACCTGACGAATCAGACCGCGAAAGTAATAAGCCGCACCCCGGAGCCGGTACTCCTCCACCAGATCCCAACCCCTGGGCAGGGCCAGCCCAGCCAGGATGATGAAAACGGCGATGGCCACGACCATCTCCAACAAACTGTGACCCGCTTTGCCCGAATGCATGGTCCTCGAGCTCCTCCTGAATGAGACAGGGCCGGCCCGGCCGTGCCGGCTGGACCGGCCCCGTCAGCGCTGGATTAAGGCTTCTCCTTGTTGGGTTCACTCAACTGGCTTGACTGGCCAGCCGGCCGGTTGGAGCTCTGCTCGACGATGAGA
>DATDRI010000309.1:0-10375 GCA_035291825.1 Vicinamibacteria bacterium
CCCAAATCTTGTATTTGGGCAGCGCGCGAACTTCGCGAACCTTTAACATGACTACCTCTGCCTACATTGTATCACCCTCCCGAGCGCGTCGAGAGCTGGGGATGAGAGACGGGTCTTGTTTGCGAGAAGTCGTTCGGGGAACTGAGCGTCAGGAGGCTATTGCGAAGACGTGAAAGTTGGTGGCGAGGGCAGGATTTGAACCTGCGACCTTTGGGTTATGAGGGGGATGGAGGTCGCCACGTAGGACCACTAAGAGCAACGTATGGCAACAAAAACGTGGCTTTCCCTCCTCCTGTTTTGCCCTCAGTAGCTCTGAGTTGCCACCAGTTCCCGCACAATTTCCGCACAGTGTGGCAAGTTGGACCCTTCCGGCCGTTGAATCCCGATTGTCCCCTTTTTGACTTTTCACCCTGTGCGGGGCTATTTTCACGCTCGAAGTGCTAGCCATGTCATTAACCCCCGGCACCAAGCTGGGTCCCTATGAAATCCTGGCACCTCTCGGTGCAGGTGGCATGGGAGAGGTCTACCGCGCCAGGGACACGAAGCTTGGCCGTGAAGTCGCCATCAAAGTCCTGCCCGAAGCCTTCGCCCAGAACGAGGAACGCCTAGCCCGCTTCGAGCGAGAGGCCCGGCTCCTCGCATCACTGAATCATTCCAACATCGCCCAGATCCATGGCCTAGAGGAAAGCGCCGGTATTCGTGCGCTGGTGCTGGAGTTGGTCGAAGGGCCGACGCTGGCTGATCGCATCGCTGACGGTCCGATCCCACTCGACGAAGCCCTGCCCGTCGCCCGGCAGATCGCCGAAGCCCTGGAAGCCGCACACGAAGCAGGTGTCATCCACCGCGATCTGAAACCAGCCAACGTAAAGGTTAGAGAAGACGGCGCGGTGAAAGTGCTGGATTTCGGTCTGGCGAAGGTACTCCAGCATGAGCCCGAAGGAGATCCGTCGGAGTCTCCGACGCTTACGGGAGCCGCCACCAAGATGGGCATGATCATGGGCACGGCGGCGTATATGTCTCCAGAGCAAGCCAAGGGCAAGCTGGTGGACCGACGCGCTGACATTTGGGCGTTCGCGGTGGTGCTCTACGAGATGTTGACTGGCATGAGGTTGTTCGCAGGCGACGGTGTGTCCGACACGCTCGCGCTCGTGCTGACGAAGGAGGTTGATTGGACGGCCCTGCCTAAGAACACGCCAGCGTCTCTCCGACACCTACTGCGACGCTGCTTGGAGCGAGATCCGAAGCAGCGGCTCCGAGACATTGGCGAGGCACGCATTGGAATCGACTTAATCCTCGGATCGCCTGCCGGTGAACCCGCGCTGGAGACATCGATCCCCACTCAAAGGGCTACTTGGCGACGGGCGGTAGCGATGGCGGGAGCTCTCGGCTTGGTCACCGGGCTGGCCCTCGCCGGAATTGTTTTTTTGGGCCGATCCAGTTCCGTGCCGTCGGCGGCACTCATTTCACGTTTCTCGATTGCGTTGCCGTTGGAGGCGACAAACACCACCATCTTCAACACCCACCCCAATTCGCTCTTGACGATCTCCCCCGATGGCTCGCACGTGGTACTCGTTGGCGGCCCATCCGAGTCGCTGTACAGCCGTGCGCTCGATGACCTCGAGCTGCGACGAATCCCGGGGACCGAGGGGGCGAGGAACCCTTTCTTTTCGCCGGACGGGGAATCCGTAGCTTTCTTTACCTGGACGGGGGAGCTGAAGACGGTCTCGATAGAAGCGGATAGCCAACCCCAGACACTGCTAAGAGGCATCTCGATGGGCGCCTGGGCGTTCGGCAGCTGGGGGGACAATGACAGGATCGTCTTTTCTACTCCTGGCTCGGGCCTATTTGTCTTCTCGGCGGGCAATAGCAACGTACAAACCCTAACCGCGCCTACGGACGAGGCCCACAACACGCCGCAGCAGCTGCCCGGATCCGAGGCGGTGCTGTTTTATGCCCAGCGAGCAGAGACCACAACGATCAAGGTCCTAGGGCTCGACGAGAGCGAATCGATGCCGACCACGCTACTCGAGGACGCCAGCCACCCCCGTTACCTGGCTTCTGGGCACCTCCTCTTCGTGCGCGATGGCCGGCTGCTGGCTGTCGCTTTCGATCCGGTGGGGCTCGAGATTATCGGCTCCCCGGTCTCGATTCCCCTTGCCGTGACCTTCGATGCAGTCCGAGCCAACGATCCGGTGCCGCAGCTAGCCGTCTCACGCAACGGGACCCTCGTCTACGCTCTGGCCAAGGGAAAGCGGAGCCAGGAAAGCGAGTTGGTGTGGGTCGACCGCAACGGCAACATAGAAGTGATCGGCCAGGTCCCCTTGGGTCCCCCTTTTCTGCAACTCTCGAGCGATAACACACGACTGGCTTTGGAGTCCAGAGTGGGGCCAGAGGTTCATATCTCGATCTATGACATGGCCCGAGGCGTCATCGACACCCTGGTCACGAGGAAGAAGGAGCGGTACGTGGGCATGCCAGTTTGGTTGCCACCCGACGACAACGACGTCATCTTCTCTCAGCCTGGCATCGTTGATGGCGTGATGGTCTCGAAGGGGGTGGACGGCAACGCATCCGAGGTGAAGTTGTTCGATGCCACCGGCGGTTGGCTGTATCCGTTCTCCTTCTCGAACGACGGGAAGCTCCTTGCCTACAATCTGTTCCGAAGCGAGACCTCGGGCGACATCGAGGTGTTCGAGCTCGGTGAGAACCAGGGTGAGGGACGAGTCAGATCTTTCCTTGCAACTCCCGCGGATGAGAACAGTCCGGCCTTCTCCCCCGACGGCCACTGGATCGCGTACGTCTCGAACGTGGACGGAACCTTCCAGGTCTACGTAAGCCGCTATCCATCCGGAGAGAACACCAGGCGAATCTCGCGCACTGGCGAAAACATTCGTGGACCGCTTTGGTCGCGGGACGGCAAGGAGGTCTTCTACCAGACCGAGCAGGGAAGGAAGCTCTGGGTGGTTCCCGTCGTGACAGAGCCCGAATTGGCCATCGGGGATGCGCAGATGCTCTTCGAAGGATCGTTCCTAGGTAGCGGCGACTCCGGGCACAGCTACGATGTGTCGCGCGACGGCCAGCGCTTCTTGATGGTGCGTGTCGACGAGCAAGACCGCCGAGTCTCAGAGCTAGTCGTTGTGCAGAACTGGTTCGAGGAGTTGAAACAGCGCGTGCCGGTGAACTGATGTCTTTGACTCTCGGCACCCGCCTCGGTTCCTACGAAATCGGCTGACTGCACCAGCGGGAACAATTGTAGTGCGGGTGTACAAGCTCAAACGGGAACGAAAGTGACTTCGAAAAAGTTGGTGGCGGGGGCAGGATTTGAACCTGCGACCTTTGGGTTATGAGCCCAACGAGCTACCTGACTGCTCCACCCCGCGTCACAGGAAGGAGACGTAGTGTAGCCGTCTCCTGGTGCTCTGTCAAGGACGGGCCGGATGGCGAGATGGGAAAGGGCTAGCTCACTTTGGGGTAGAGCTCCCGGGTGAGGCCCTGCAATTGCCTTAGTTCCTCTTCGCTCTCGGCGAGAAAAACGATCCCCACCTCGTAGCGCTTGTCCGCTCCTTGCTGGATCTCCTCGAGACGCACCACCCGTCCCTTGAGGGAATAGTTCCGCTCCGGCCGCCGGATATAGAGCTCGAGCTCCATCCCCACGCTCAAGGGGACGCGACTCTCCACCAGTGCCCCTCCCTGAGAGAGGTTCTTGGTCTGGCTGGTGAGCTCTCCGTTGCTTCCTCGCTCGGCGATCCGGAAGACGAGGGTCTTCTGTGCGTCGAAACGCGGGTAGTTCCTCTTCTCGTCGGCGTGGAGCGTGATGCGATTCTTTCCGTCGCGTTTGGACCGGTAGAGGGCCTGGTCGGCCATGGTCAGCAGCTCTTCTTCCGACTCGGTGTCGATGGGGTAGATGGCCACCCCGCCGCTCAGGCTCAGGTCGAGCTTGTAATTGCGGATGGGCTTGTAGCGGAACAACTGCTCGACGTCGCTCCGGATCCGTTCGGAGACGATGAAGGCTCCCGCTCGTTCTGTTTCCGGGAGGATGAGCGCGAACTCCTCGCCGCCGTAGCGGCAGGGCACATCGATCTCCCGCAGGCTCTGCCGAATGATATCCGAACAGGCCGACAAGGCCGCGTCGCCGATCTGATGACCGTGTTGGTCGTTCACTTCCTTGAAGTTGTCCAGATCCAGGAGAACCAGTGAGAAAGTGAGTCCGTAGCGTGCGGCGCGCTTGGCTTCCCGCCTCATGCTGGAGTCGAAGAACGGGCGGTTGTAGAGGCCGGTCAGGCCGTCGGTCACGGCGTTTCGCTCGGTGGTGAGGAAAGTCCCAATCTCGATGAGCTTGGGGTTGCGGAGCTCGGCGTGAACATTAAAGAAATAGTCGAGAGCAGTGACCTGAAGCCCGGCGTCCCTGCCCAGCCGACGTGAGAGCTCTGTCTGATGAGCCTCGATGCTCTGCCAGTGCCGACGGGCCTCGTTCTCCTCGAACTCCAGATGGGTCAGTAGACGAATGACGGATGAGTACGGTTCTTTGTTTTCTTTGATGAGTTGCTGAAAGCAAGAGTTCCAATCATCGGATGAGTCGTTTTGTTCAATGAGTCGGATCAGGTTCTGCCAGAAATCCCCTCGATCCTGCAGCATTTCCATACGCGCGCCTCCAAGGCACAAGAGGCCGGCAGTTCTTGGGGGTTGGGGTCCCTGATGAAGCATCGCCTCTCGGCGAGCCGGCGCAACGGTTGGTGATTGATAGTAGCAGAGAAGGCTACTTGGTATCAACCCGATAGCGCTGGTTTTTCGGTTGGAAGGCGCTCTACTGCGGGGGAAGCAGGATCTCCAGAAGGCTTACCTGGAACAGCTTTTTTCGGCGTTTCGGTTGCAGATAGGCCACCACCGGTATCAGCGCCGCCACATGGTAGATGCCCAGAACCATGAAAAGCGGTGTCGAGCTCATCCCCGGGGTGCCCTTCAGGTACAGTAGGAAAGCCCCCGCATAAGTAGCGAGGGTCAGGTAGCCGTAGACTAGCCCCCACAGTCTCCCCAGCCAGGTGAGCTGCCAGATCAGATAGGCGACCGCCAAATAGATCGCCGCGTGCGTGGCGAGGTGCCAGATCGAGTGCTCGGAAAGGGGATTCCAGATCAGGGGCGCGCCCCACTCGCGGTACTTCTGGATGGCCTCCATGAACCCGGAGACCACGAAATAGAACGAGGCTAGATAGACACCCAGGGGTCTCTCGACGGTCTTCTGGGAGAGCATGTTTTGCTTCCGTACATTATATAATGAGGAGACCGAAGACAGTAACGGGTAGACAAGGTACTCCCCAAGCACAAGGAGGTCCACCTCGCTCGCGCTTCCCTTGAGTCTGGGTTTGCTCCTGGCGGCACCGGTCAAGACGCTGGTGGCGCCCTTCGACAACCTGTCCCCGCAAGGAACGAACGGCTGGGTCGGTGTGGCGATCGCGGAATCGTTGACGTCTCACCTTCGTTTGGCGGGACAGGACGTCGTCCCTTCCGAAGAACGCCTTCGAGGTTTGCGGCAGCGAGGTCTCGAGCCCGGCACGCCGCCCACCTTGGCGATGCTCATGGCGGTCGGTGAAGAGCTCGGAGCTAATCGAGTCGTCCTGGGGAGCTTCCGTAGTGAGGGCGAACGGCTCGAGGTTACCATTCAGATCGTAGACATCCTGACGGGTGACAAGATCGGTGTCATCGACGACCACGGACGGCTCGAGGAGCTCTCTGGTATCGAGAACCAGTTAGCCAAGAACGTCCTTCGCTTGGAAGGGCGGCAGGTTCCCGAAGGATTCTCGCTGGCTGCCGATCGCCATGCCGGGCCACCCCTCGGGGCTCATGAAAGTTTCATCAAGGCGAAGCTCAGCGAGTCGTCGGCCGATCGCCGAGGGCTCCTGGAGAGTGCCCTCGAGGTTTATCCGGGTTTCGCCGACGCCGCGCTCCTTCTCGGGCAGGTCCTTCTCGAAGAAGGGGAGGTGGAGCGAGCCATCGAGATGCTGCGCACCATCTCGCCGGAAGATCCCGCTTACCGTGAGACCTATTTCACGCTCGGGATCGCGTACTTGGAGGTAAATCAAACCGCGCTGGCTACCGAGATCTTCAGTCGCCTGTCCGAACAGGAGAAGGCGGCTTGCTTCCTGAACAACCTGGGCGTTGTCTTGCTTCGGCGCGGCGAGCTAGAGAGCGCGGTCCTCGCTTTTCGCGAAGCGGTCGCGCTCGAGCCGTCGGCGGTTTACGTTTTCAACCTGGGCTGGGCCGCTTGGCGGGCGGACAGACCTCATGAGGCGCGCCATTGGCTCACCGAGGCGACGCGACTCGATCCGGAAGACGCCGAGGCGCATCTCCTTCTTTCCGCTTTAGCTTCCGCGGAGAGAGAGTCGGAGACCGAAGCAAGCAGAGAGCGAGAAACGGCGCTCTCCCTTTCTCCCCAGCTGGCCGACCTGGACCTCGCTGCGATCGACGGCCTGGAGCGCATCGTGGATCGGCTACCGGCGGCGGTCGCCAACTACCGTTTCCCGGCATCGGCCATGCCGGTTGAGCCGCCCGAGCTGGCCATCCCCGAGATCGCTCCAACTCAGCCGATCCCCTCCGAGGTCGTCCGAGAGGAGGAGGAAGTTGACTCCGGCAATCCCGAAGAGCAGCTCGGGAAAGCGCGTGCACTCAGGGCATCCAACGATCTCGCCGGGGCGGCCCGGGAGCTCGAACGCGCCATCTATCTCGATCCTTATTCCGTCGAGATCCGTACCGAGTTGGCAGCGGTCTTCCAAGAGATGGGGGAGCTGAGCAAGGCGGCTCGGGAGCTTCAAGTCGTGTTGTGGAACCGCGAGGATGGTCCGACCCTTCTTCTTCTGGCCGAGCTCTATGAAGCGATGGGCGAGCTCGCCAAGGCGCTGGCCCATGCGGAGAGAGCCGTCGAGCTGGACGGCGAGAACAAGGGCGCGCGCCAGCTTTTCGAGCGACTGTCGGCTAGCCCGCCCTAGCCCGGCCGGTGAACGGCTTGCCGATCCTCGGAAGCCTTGGGTAGTATGGCCACATGAGTCAATTTCTCGGGTTGGCGCTGGCCTTGGTGGCGGCCATCGCACTGGCAGGCCCTTCGTCCCCTCCCTTACAAGAACGGGTACAAGTTCCGGACCCCTCTTCCGCCGACTCTCTCGATCGCAAGCTGCAGCTCATTCGCCAGCGGCACGCCGATGGCGCTGAAGGCCCGCAGCGATTTCAGGTAACCGAGGAGGAGGCGAACGCCTATTTGTTTTACCGGATGTCGGAGCACCTGCCAGCCGAGGTGACCGCGCCTTGGGTGCGCTTCGGCAAGGATGAGGTGCAGGGCGGCGCCATGCTCGACATGAAACTGCTCCAGGCTCACCTGAGTGATTCCTCGTTGACCAGATACCTCCAGGGCCAAGTGCCGGTGGAGATGCTGGCGCAGGTCCACGCCGAGGAAGGAGTGGGGCAGGTCGAGCTGCAGAGCGTTACTTTGGGTGGACTTCCCGTTCCCACCACACTGATCCAGAAGCTCTTGAGTGACCACTCCAAGAATCCGTCGCTCCCTGACGGTGTCCGTCTCGATGATACCTTCCCTTTGCCCTACGGCCTGGTGAGCGCACATTTCCGAACCGGCAGGCTCACCCTGCAGCAGGGCGGCTCGCAGGGGGATAAGCAGGCCCACCTTGGTTCGTCGGCTCAGTGAACGTGGTGGATGCTTGAGCTTTCCTCGAAGGTTCAGTACGTAAAGGGAGTCGGTCCGCGCAAGGCGGAAGCCTTGGCCGCGGTCGGTATCACCACCGTCTCCGACCTCCTCTTCTACCTCCCGTTTCGGTACGAGGACCGCAGCCGGGTGCGGCCAATCCGCGATCTGCGGGCCGGGGAAGAAGCCACCGTGCTGGCCAAAGTGCTGGGGATGCGGGTGAAGCGAACCCGCCGCCCGCGGTTCAAGGTGCTGGAGGCGGTGGTCGATGATGATACCGGCTCGATCACCGTCATCTGGTTCAACCAAGAGTTCCTCAAAGACATACTGCAAGTGGGCCGGCAGGTGCTTCTCCATGGCAAGGTAGACTACATGCCGCGTGGGCCAGGCCTCCAGCTCAAGAATCCTCACTATGAATTGGTGGAGAACGGCGATTTCCAGCCCACCCACACCGGCCGCGTGGTGCCGGTCTACGAGCGTGTCGGGCCCATTAGCCCCCGCATGCTCCGGCGCATCTCTCATTCTCTGGTGGAAGGTCTGCCGCCGGAGCTCCCCGCGGTCCTACCGGAGACGCTGCAAAGACGCTACGGCTTCCCTTCGCTTCGCGAGGCACTGGAACGAGCTCACTTTCCCGAGCAAGGCGCATCGCTCGGGCTCTACAACGAGTTCCGCTCACCCGCTCAGCAGCGTCTCATTTTCGAAGAGCTCTTCTCGTTCTCCCTGGGGCTGGCCCTAAGGCGGCAGGCCGCGGCCGGGCTGGCCAAGCCGCGGACTTTTGAGGTGGACGACCGCATCCGGGAGAAGGTTCGCCGGATTCTCCCGTTTCGCCTGACCGAGGCGCAGAAAAGCGTGTCGAAGACTCTGGCCGATGAGCTTGCCTCCCCGCGGCCGATGCAGCGCCTGTTGCAGGGTGACGTGGGGTCCGGTAAGACCATCGTGGCCGTCATGGCCTCGATCATCGTGATGGAGAACGGAGCGCAGGTCGCGCTCATGGTGCCCACCGAGGTCTTGGCCGAGCAGCATTTCGGAAACGTGCGCCGGATCCTGAGTCCGGCCGGCTATCGGGTGGCACTCCTCACCTCTGCTCGCAATCGAAGCGAGAGAGACGACCTTCTGGCCTCCATTTCCAAGGGCGAAGTGAACCTGGTGGTCGGCACCCATGCGCTGATCCAGCAGGAGGTGCGGTTTAAGGAGCTGGGTCTGGCCATCATCGATGAGCAGCATCGCTTCGGTGTGCTGCAGCGAGCCGAGCTGCGGGCCAAGGGCTACGCGCCCGACCTGCTGGTCATGACCGCCACGCCGATACCCCGCTCCCTGGCCATGGCGCTCTATGGAGATCTCGACCATTCGTTGTTGGATGAGATGCCCCCCGGTCGGCTGCCGGTTAAGACATTATTAATGAGAATCGAGCAGCGGGAGGAGCTCCGGCGCTTGATGGAAGAGCATGTGGTCGCCGGCCACCAGGTCTACGTGATCTGTCCGGTGGTAGAAGAATCGGAGCGCATGGATCTCAAGGCGGCCGTGGAGACCCACCGTTTTCTTGCCGAAGGTCCGTTCTCCCATCGGCGAGTCGCTCTCGTGCATGGACGGATGGGCTCTTCTGAGCGAGAGGAGGTCATGTCCGCCTTCGCTGCCGGGGAGGTCGATATCCTGGTAGCCACCACGGTGGTGGAGGTGGGCGTCGATGTTCCCAACGCCACCCTGATGGTGGTCGAGCAGGCGGAGCGCTTCGGCCTCTCTCAGCTGCACCAGCTCCGCGGCCGGGTGGGAAGAGGCAAATCGCCATCCGCGGCCGTTCTCGTCTATCTCCCCCCTTTGACTCCGGAGGCGGAACGTCGCCTCGCCGCCATGGCCGAGACCAACGACGGGTTTGAGATCGCCGAGCGCGATCTGGATATCCGCGGTCCGGGGGACTATTTCGGGACGCGTCAGTGGGGAGAACCTTTGTTTCGTGTCGCCAACGTCCTGCGTGACCGAGAGCTCTTCGATCTCGCTCGACGGGAGGCCGGGGAGCTTCTGTCCTCGCCGGCGACGGTGGAACAGGATCGCATCATCAACCGTGTCATCCAGACCTGGGGCCAGCGGTTTGGGCTGGCCACGGCGGGATAGTGCCGACATGAGAATCGCGAGGGGCCGCTCAAGATGAGAATCGGGGGGGGAAAGTTCCGGGGAAGGCAGGTAGAGACTCCCCGTGGAAGAAAGACCCGACCCAGCGGCGGGAGGCTCAAGAAATCACTCTTCGACATCCTCGCCCCGGTACTCCCGGGCTCCCGTGTTCTCGATCTGTTCGCCGGTGCGGGAGGGCTCGGCCTGGAGGCTCTTTCCCGTGGGGCAGCTCACGTCACCTTCGTGGAGCGAGACCGCGGGGCCGCCGACACCATCCGCAAGAACCTGGAGCGGCTCGGTCTCTCCGAGAAGGCGGAGCTACTGCGGCGAGAAGCCCGATCGGCCATTGGCCTTCTGGCCGAGCGGCGGGAGACGTTCGACATCATCCTCCTGGATCCTCCTTATCGATCCGATCTGCACGCGTCTCTTCTTCAACGGATCGGAGCCGCCTCCGTGGTAAAGCTCGAAGGCGTGGTCATCCTGGAGCATCATCACAAGACATCGCTGGCCGACTCTTATGCGGGTCTCACCAAGGTGCGAGAGGTGCGGGCCGGAGAAAGCTCTCTGTCCTTCTATCGATTCCCA
>DATDRI010000310.1:0-16731 GCA_035291825.1 Vicinamibacteria bacterium
TTGCAGTGCTGCGGCATGCCCGCCTGGGAACAGGGAGACCTGAAGAGCATGAGACGACAGGCAACCGCGAATCTGGCCATTCTCATGCCCTTCGTGGAGAGAGGGGCCAAGGTTTTGGCCATCAACCCCACCTGCGCGATGATGATGCGCCGCGAGTACCCCCAGCTGCTGGCCCGAGCAGACAGGGAGAACGCTCGGAAGCTCGCCGAGGCAGTCCGTGACCCCTCCGAGCACCTGTGGTCGATTCGGGAAGAAGCCCGCTTCAACGTGGATTTCAAGAGTACTCCGGGTGGTCGTGTTTCCTACCACGCCCCATGTCATCTCCGGGCACAGAAGATCGGATTCAAAGCACGGGATCTTCTTCGCCAGATCCCCGGGGTCAAGCCGAGCATGACCTTGGAGTGCTGTGGACACGACGGGACCCACGCCATGAAAGTAGAAGGTTTCGAGTATTCCCAGCGGGTGGGGCGGAAAGCCTTTGACGGCATGAAGTCATCGGAGGCGGAGGTCTGGGTGACCGACTGTCCTTTGGCGGCCTTGCAGTTCCAACAGCATGCCGGGGTCAAACCGTTACATCCCATGTCGGCACTGGCGCGAGCCTATCGGCGCGATGGGTTCCCCACGACATTGGAACAGGAGAACTAAGGAGATTCGACTATGAACCCGGTCAAACGCGAGGAGATTATCGACTACCGGACCTACGAGGAGCAACGCGCGGAGGTCCGGCGTCAAATGATGGACATCAAGGAAGCGCGCCGAGTTCATGTGGGCAAGTACCTGACCTTTCTTTTCGAGACGCACGATACCGTTCGCTATCAGATCCTGGAGATGATGCGCGCGGAACAAATCGTGAAGGAGGCCGACATCCGGCACGAGATCGATACCTACAACGAGTTGCTGGGCGGTAGCGGTGAGCTGGGTTGCACCTTGCTCATCGAGATCGACGATCCCGCCCGGCGGCAATCCTTGCTCCGCGAGTGGCTCGATCTTCCCCGGCACGCGTACGTGAAAACCCAAAGTGGAAAGAAGATCTACGCAAAGTTCGACCGGCGCCAGATTGGCGAGGATCGACTTTCCTCGGTCCAGTACCTGAAATTCGACACGGGAGGCGACGTTCCGATTGCAGTCGGGTGCGATCTACCTGGGCTGGAGGAGGAGGCCGCGCTCACCGACACCCAGCGCCAAGCCCTTGCCCAGGACCTCGAGACCTCAAGCTGCTAAGAACAGCGTTTCGCGATCACGTGCTGTGCGCCACGCCGCGCCTTGAGCAACGACGGCGCTGATGGTAGTCCCAGAAAGGCGGTCCGGTCCTCAGTTGACGAACCGCCTCATCCTCACGTTCAGAATGAGTCCGAAACCGATGAGCGTCGTCATCATCGAGGACCCGCCATAGCTCACCAGGGGGAGCGGGAATCCCTTGATAGGAACCAGACCTCCCACCATCGCCATGTTGTATAAAGCCTGAAAGATGAACATGGCCAAAATGCCCGCTACCAAGTAGATGCCCAGCCGATCGCGTGCTCGCCGCGCCGCCTCCAGGCTGCGCAGAGTAATCATCAAGTACAGCACGAGCACCGCCACCACGCCAACGAATCCGAGCTCCTCTCCGATCACAGCGAATACGAAATCGGTATGGGGGGCGGGCAAGAACTGCAGCTGGCTCTGGGAGCCTTCCAGCCATCCCTTCCCGGTCAAACCTCCCGAGCCCACCGCGATCGTCGATTGGATGCTTTGATATCCCGCCCCGCGTGGATCGAGGTTGGGATCCAGAAACGCCAGGACGCGCTCCTTCTGATAGTCCTTCAGTACGAAGCTCCAACCGAAGGGAAGAGCCAGCGCAAAGACGACCGCCGCCACCAGGATGAGCCGGCCTCGCACGCCAGCGAGCAGACAGAGCACGGCGTAAGCGAAAGCTAGGGTGGCCGCCGTGCCTAGATCTGGCTGAAGGATGACCAGAAGTACCGGTATTCCCACCAGCGCGCCGGTAATCGCGACTTCTGCCGTTCCCAAACGGTTCTTTCGAACCGCGGCCAGATACTTCGCCAGTAGGGCCACCGAGGCGAGCTTGGCAAGCTCACCCGAGTGTAGTGTGAAGATGCCCAGCTCCAGCCAGCGATTCGTTCCGGCCCGCAACGAGCCGAAGAAAAGCAGGTAGACGAGTAGGCCGGCGACGCCTAGATAGAACAGCTCCGCATGATCCACCAAGGAGTGGTAGTCGATGGCCATGACCAGCAGCATGAGCGCGAAGCCCAAAACGATCCACAGGATCTGCCTCCGGTAGTAATCCGGATTGGGCCCTCCCTGAGTGGCACTGTAGATGGCCGCGACGCCCAGGCCGGCGGCCAAGGCGAGCCCCAGGACCAGCAGCCAGTCAATTCCGAACCAAAAGCGCCTGTCGAGTATCATCGGCTTCGAGCCCCTTCTGTCCTTCGAAATAGGCTTGGAAAATCTTCTGGGCGATGGGAGCGGCGGTGCGGCCACCCTGACCGCCGTGCTCGACCAGAATCGCCAGTGCCAGCTCGGGGTTTTTCCGAGGTGCGTATCCGATGAACCACGCATGGTTGCGAAGGTGCTCCGGCCGGTCATCGTCGTCGGTCTCGCTCAGGTTCGACATGGAGGCGACCTGGGCCGTCCCCGTCTTGCCGGACACGCCGACGCGCGGCAATCCGGCGCGCCATCCGGTTCCACTCTCGTTGACCACGCCCCACATCGCGTCTTGCAGAACCTGCCAGGTCGAATCGTGGAATGCCAGGCGCCGGATCGGTTCTCCCTGGGAGCCGGTGGGAGCAGGATCCGCCAGGGCTCCGGCGGGAAGGGGTTTCAAGAACACATGCGGCCGGAACACGTCACCCGAGCTTCCCACGATGGCAGCGATTTGAGCCATCTGCATCGCCGTCACCAGCACCGAGCCCTGGCCCACCGAGACCGAGACAGTCTCCCCTGCGTACCAAGGCTCCTGACGTGCCTGGCGCTTCCATTCCGGATCCGGCACCAGACCCGATACCTCAAATGGAAGATCGATGCCGGTTGGACTGCCCAGACCGAATGTACGCGCGTAACGAGCGATCGTCTCGATCTGAAGCTCCACTCCCAGCTGGTAGAAATAGCTATTGCAAGATTGAACCAGCGCCTCGTGGAGATTGACGAACCCGTGGCCGGAGGCACTGTGGCAAGGAAACCACTTGCCGTAGAGCCTTAGCCCGCCTCCACAGTAGAGCCTCTTGGTGGGCGAGATCTTTCCCTCCTCGAGCGCTGCCGCCGCCAGGATCAACTTGAACACCGACCCCGGCGCATAACGGCCCTGCAGAGCGCGGTTTTGCAAACGGTGTTCTTCGTCTTGCGCGACCGCTTTCCATTCCGCTGCCTTGAAGCGTCCCGAGAAAAGGTTGGGATCGAAAGATGGAGAACTCGCCAGGGCCATCACCTCGCCGTTGCGCGGATTCAGAACGACCGCCGCCCCCGACTGGCCCTCGAAAGCTTCCTCCGTCGCTTTTTGGAGGTCGAGGTCGAGGGTTAGCTGAACGGAGTTGCCCCATAACGGAGTTCGTTCCTCCAGAATCCGTTCTCGCCTTCCATGGCTGTTCACCTCCACCACCTGAACGCCGTTCTGCCCCATCAGTTGGCGGTTGTACCCGAGCTCCACTCCCGATTGCCCCACGTAGTCATTCGCTATCGTTCCCTCGAAGCGCTCCTGTTCGAGCTGCTCTTCGGTGATTCTCCCCACGTAACCGAGCGCATGAGCGGCGAGGTTACCGAACGGATAGAATCTTCGCGGGACAAACTGGATCATCGCTCCCGGCAGCTCGAGCTGTCGCGACTCCACCAAGGCCACGTCTTCGAGGGTAAGGTCCTCTTTCAGCAGAACGGGACTATGATCGGAAGGTGTTTTCCGCTCCTTCGCCAGTTCGGCAAGCTCCGCATCGGAGAAGGAGAGAAGCTCGATCAGCTCGCTGAGGACGACGTCGTCCCAACTTCCCTTCTCCATGGTGAGGTTGAACGAAGGCCTGTTCTCCACGATGATCCGTCCCCATCTGTCGAGGACGAGTCCTCGCGGTGCGCTTTCCGGAATCTGACGCACGTGATTCGACAGGGCGAGCTCCTTGTAGGTGGGAGCACGCACGATCTGAAGCTGCCAGAAACGGGCGCACAAACCCACGAAGAGGACGACTGCCAGAATCCGCCACCATTTCAACCGCGACTGAAGCGGCTTCAGATCCTCGTAGATATTCATCTGCTCATCTACTCAGTGACTCACCGTGAACCGGTCGACGGCCCCCAGGGTCAAAGCCCCCAAGACCCCGTTGCCGGCACAAAGGTACAACAGATCGGCTGCCCCCCCAACCACGGTAGGCCGCTCCAGCACCTGGCCGATGGCGGCGAGGATAATGACGTCGGCGGCGGTGGCGACCGCGAAGAAGACGAACCGTCCTACCCAACCTCGCACCACCAATCGATGACCCGCGATCCCGGCCAGGTAGCCGACCGTCGTCTTGGAGGCACCATTCAGACCCAGCAAACCTCCCGAGAAAGCGTCCTGCACCAGACCGGCAGCCGCGCCGGCGAACATGCCCACTTGACGCTCTTGAATCAAGCCAAATCCGGCGGCGGTGAGGAGAAACAGATCGAGGTAACTCTGAATGGGCCAGAAGTAACGCCCTCCCAAGGTCTGGATCAGGAATGCGCCGGCGATGGCTAGAGCTACTGCGAGCGCCTTCACTCGACCTTCTTGGTCAATTCCAGATTCGATCCGACGGGCTGGAGAATGAAAACCTCCTCCAGGCGGTTGAGGCTGGCAGCCGGCTCCACGGCGATGACCTTGAACAGCCGGGGGCCGTTCTTCACCGAGGTAACACGCCCGATGGCTATCCCCTTGGGGTAAATTCCGTCGATCCCCGAGGTCACCACCAGATCGCCCACTGCAACATCCTCAAGGTTGCTCACGTATTTCAGCTCGAGCTCGGCACCGCCTTTTCCGGAAACGATTCCTCGGGTTCGTGTTCGGACGAGCAGAGAACCGACCGAACAATCCCGATCCGACAGCAACTGCACTTGAGCCACGTGCGGGCCGACCGCGGTGACCCGCCCCACCAACCCGCCCGGACCGACCACCGGGGCATTGAGATCCACGCCCCGATCCAAACCTCGATTGACGGTGAGGGTCCGGAACCAAGAGGTGGCATCCACCCCGATCACCTCGGCGACCACCGACTCGAAGGGAATGCTCTCCGCCAGTTGCAGCACGCCGCTCAAGCGATCGTAGCGGGCCACCACCTCTCTTTCCATCCACAGCGCCTGTTCGAGCCGGGTGGCCTTCTCTCGCAGCTGTCGGTTCTCCTCGCGAACCGCCCTCAGGTCGACGTAGCCGTACCACACCGAGCCAACTGCACTCACCACCGCTTCGGAACCACGCTGCAAAGGAGCAAGAATAGCGAGGATCGAGCCCTGGAGCGCCGAATGTCCCCTGGAAGTGGTTACCTGGGAAGAAATAAGAAGACCGTGTCCCACCATGAGAGCGGCGAAGACGACGTGACTCCCACGCCGGCGGATGGTCATCCCGTTAGAAAGCACTAATGACTATCCCCTGATTTTTGCGTCCGCCCGGGCGCACAAAGCCATGGGCGTCTGGCAAAAAGCGTTTTCGGCTGGCACTCAATCCAGAGAGATCTTCCTTAGAAGCTTCAAATCTTCCAACATCCGCCCGGTGCCCAGCACCACCGCGGAGAGCGGATCCTCGCTCATCGAGACCGGGAGGCCGGTTTCCTCTCGGAGCCTCTTGTCCAGATTCTTCAGAAGCGCTCCCCCTCCGGTGAGCACGATGCCGCGGTCCATGATGTCGGCCGAAAGCTCGGGAGGGGTACGCTCCAGCGCGACCCTCACCGCATTGACGATGATCGCCAGCGTCTCCTCCAAGGCTTCCCGAATCTCCTCATCGCTCACCACCAGCGTCTTGGGCACTCCTTCGATCAGATTCCGCCCCTTGATCTCCATGGTCATCGGCTTGTCCAGAGGGTAAGCGGACCCGATCTCGATCTTGACCTGCTCCGCGGTTCGCTCTCCGATGAGGAGATTGTATTTCTTGCGGAGGTACTTGATGACGGCCTCATCCATCTCGTTGCCGGCGACCCGGACCGAGTTGCTGTAGACAATGCCGGCCATGGAGATGACCGCGATGTCGGTCGTACCGCCTCCGATATCGACCACCATGTTGCCGGAGGGCTCGGTGACGGGAAGACCGGCTCCGATAGCCGCCGCCATCGCCTGGTCCACCAGGAAGACTTCGCTGGCTTTGGCGCGCAACGCGGTGTCCTTGACGGCGCGCTTTTCCACTTGGGTTATCTCGGACGGGATTCCGATGACGATACGCGGCGCCACCCACACCTTCCGGTTGTGAGCCTTTTGAATGAAGTAGGTCAACATCTTTTCCGTGATCTCGAAGTCAGCGATCACGCCGTCCTTCATTGGCCGGATGGCGGTAATGTTACCCGGTGTTCGGCCGAGCATCTCCTTGGCTTCCCTGCCCACCGCCTCCACCTTTCCGGTCACCTGGTTGATGGCGACGATCGAGGGCTCCGAGACAACGATGCCTTTGCCCTTGACGAACACCAGCGTGTTGGCGGTGCCCAAGTCGATGGCGAGCTCGTTGGAGAAAGCACTAAAAACAGAGCGCAGATTCATTTGAGCGTTTCGGCGGTATGAGCGGGGTTCCTCGAGCGTCCCGACTCCCGCCTATCCTCGGACGCCCTCGAGGGTCTGAGCACCGACGGCACATCGCCCCCAGATCGCCGCGGTCGAGTTGAGGTCCGAGGGCAAAGGAGCCAAGAACGCTTATCATGGCTCGGTTCGATTGCCAGCTAAGGCAACTGCGTCCTTTCCACTTTCCTTGACACTATACATCGCCTGGTCCGCCTTTTGAATAAGGTCTTCCGGGGTACTCCCGTGCTCGGGATAACTGCTGATGCCGAAGCTGGCCGAAAGATGCACGGCCAGGTCGAATTCCCCGAGGAACGCGTGTTCCTTTAGACCCTGGCGGATGCGGCTGGCGATTGATACAGCCCCCTTTCCATCGGTGTTGGGCAGAACGACCACGAATTCATCTCCGCCGTAACGACTCACGATATCTTCCTCCCTCACCGATCGCCTGAGGATATCACCCACTTCGAAGAGAGTGCGGCTGCCGCATAAGTGGCCGTGCTGATCGTTGACACTCTTGAAACCGTCGAGGTCGAGGAAGATGAGGGCCAGCGAGGTCTGCTCTTGGCTGGCTCGATCGATCTCTTTTCCCAAACAGATATTCAAATAGTGGGAGTTGTAGAGCTTCGTCAGGTCGTCGGTAATAGCCAGCTTCTCCGTTTTCTGAAAGAGAAGGGCGTTCTCCAAGGCAATAGCCGCCGGCTCGACGAGGGTGAGAAGCAGATTCAAATCCCGTTTTGTGAATCGACTCCCCGAGGGGCGATTCAGAATCTCCACCACGCCTATCGTCGATCCTCTGGAGACCAGTGGGGCACAGAGAATAGAGCGAGTGCGGAACTGCGTTTGAGCGTCATACCTGCCCTGGAAGCGAGGATCGTTGGTGACGTCGTTCACAATGGCGGGCTTGCCGGTCTGCGCCACCCAGCCCGCTATCCCCTCCCCGATCTTCAATCGGATGTGGCTGAAGTCCTCTCCCTTTTCGCCCAGTGCCATCTCGAAGGTGAGCTCCCGCTTGCTCTCATCGACGAGGAGAATGGACCAGGCCTCCGACGGTATGAGCTGCTGGATGTGGGACATGATCACCGACACCACACGCCGTGGCTCCAAGACGGAGTTTGCGGTGGCGACGATCTCGGAGAGCACCTGCAGACGCTTGGACGTTTCTCGAAGGCGCAGCGAAAGCAGCGAAGACTTCCTTGCCAGGCGGTGGTTTCGTTCGGCATCGTGAAGTATGGACGGCAAGGCCTCTACGGTCGGTATCTGCCCCAAATACATGGATATGCCCGCCGGCCCTTTCCCTTCCCCGGGTGAACCGTAAGCTAGTATCGGGGTATCTGGAATCACCCTGCGCAGCCAACCAATGAGATCCTGGAATTGCCCCGCCTCGGACACCTGCTCCACGACAACGACCTGGAAGCGCTTGCCCTTCTTCCAACCCCGGCGCGCTCGTTTGCCTGTCCCCCCGCCACCAGCTCCCGCGAACTCGGCGAGCTCGAATGCAGCCAGCTCCACCGCTCCCATGGCGCGGAGCGAGTCAAAAGACCGAACCAGCTCCGGAGAGGAGTGAAACAAGGCGAGCCGTGGAACGGTTAGATGACGCCTGGCCGTCTCGACAGAATCCGCAGGGAGCCTGTCGGGAAGCTCCACCATGGATTCTCGTCGAGCGTCGCGCGCTGTCTTCACGAGCTGCCAGGAGTCGGGCCGAGTGGCCTTCAAGTTTTTCTTCTTTCCGCTTTGCTTTGAGACTTCGTTTGAGAAGCCCGGCGTTGCGGCGGGCGTCGACTACGACCCGCCGGAGCCGATGGTTACCTGAAACACCTTCTCCGCGGTGCCTCCACTGCGTTTGTACGCCTTGACAACGATGTCATGGCGTCCAGGGCTTCCGATAATGAAATAGTGCTGAAAAGATCCATCGGGTCTTACCGAGACCCGCTCGTTGTTCACGGTGACGACCGCGTCGGGATCGGTCGTTCCATTGAACCGTACCACGCCATCGAGGGACGCGATCGGTCGGGACACGACCAGTTGGGGCGGCGCAGCTTCCGTGGGCCGAGTTGCCACGCTGAACTTGGCGAAATTGCTGAACCCTCCCTCCCGGCTATCCGCATCGACGGCGCTGACCTTCCAGTAGTAGGCGCCGGTCGCAAGACCCGGCACGACGGCGGTGAGTCCAGCAACCCTGCTCTCCCACAGAGGATCGGAGAAGTTCGGGGTGCGATCCAGGATCACATGATATCGACGCGCCTCCTCGACGGCGCTCCATTTCAGCTCGGTGTTGGAGCCCGCCGGGTCGCTGTGAACCAGCGCGGATAAGTGGGCGGGTGATACCACGTTCGGGATGCCAGGAAGTCGAACGACCTCCGAAAAGTTGCTCCCTTCCGAGACTTCGACGTTCTCATTGGAGCCCAGTTTGACCCGCTGTCCTCCCGCCTGCAGATCGGTCGACCCGCGGAAAACGGTGAACCCGGAGACTCGATTCGACTGGTCATACCGGACATCGGCGACCGTCCGTTCTTCGAAGCTGGCCTCGGTATTAGGCGTCGCCAGCTCGGAAACGGATCCTTCCACGTTCTGGGTCGGTGTTTGGAGGCTGACCTGCCCCGCGGTCAGCTTGACGGCGACTCGCCGCACGTTGGTGCGAGGGTCCTCGTGCGTCTCTTCGATCACCAGAATGGTGTCCGGTTTGACGAAGTACTCCGTGCCATCGAAAAAGCGCACCCGCGCGGCGGCTTTGCCATCGGTCCGCACGTGATCGTCTCTCTGCAGGGGGAATTCCATCTGAGCATCGATCCAAGCATAGGTCCCCGCCTTGCGTACTCTCACGTTTCCAATGATCTCCACGAAGTGTGCGCTCGTCCGGAGCGAAACGTCCAAAGGCGTGGACTCCGTTTCGACGGCCGGTCGCGCGTGAGAAACGAAGTAGTAGACGGCAGCGCCCGCCATCAGGACCGCCACGCCGGTCACCAATAGCAGATAGGCGGTTCGGTGACGGATCGTCACCCATTCGACGTGGAGTCCAGTTCCTTCACCGTACGGTCTTCGTGTTGGCATTTGGAGTCTAAAGCTATACCTTACATAAGGTTATCATAGCCAGCATCGGTTTTCAAAGTGCAGGACGGTGTCCGCCCTCGCGGAACCCCGGTCGAATCCACGCTTCGCGAAACTTGATTGACTCTCAATGATTCGTTAGCATGGTGGGTTCGAGGCAGAGTCATGCTGAGTTATTTTCGCGATCGTAGGGGACCGGTTTTCCTGGTCGGTTCGTTCTTGCTGGTTCTGGTCATCTTCGCCTTCGTCGTCTTCTACATTCCTGATTTCCTGGGACCCGCGGGTGGAGCCAGCCTGGAGGACGAGGTAGCCCGGGTGGAAGGCGTTTCCATCTCCGCCCAGGTATTCCTGGAACGGTATCGTCTCCAGGAGCAGCTGTATCGCACGCAGCTGGGCGCTCAGTACTCGCCCACCCTGATGAGGCAGCTGGGCCTGGAGGATCTGGTTTTGCGCGGATTGATTGAGGACGCGGTCCTCTTGGCGGAAGCCAAGCGCCAAGGCCTGGCCGTCAGCGATGCGGAGCTCAGCCAGCGGATCGTCAACGATCCCTCGTTCCAGGTCGACGGGCGGTTCATCGGGCGTCAAGCCTATCTTCAGGTACTCTCCCAGAACGGTCTCACCGCCGGGCAGTTCGAAGCGCAGGTTCGCGACCAGATCTTCCGACAGAAGCTGCAGACCAGGATTACCGATGGCGTGCTGGTGACGCCGGACGAAGTGGAGCGCGAGTACCGCAATCGCAACGAGACAGCCCACCTGGAGTACGTCTTCGTGCCCCGGGCCGACGGCGAAGAAGGAACCGAAATCGACGACGAGGAGGTCGCCTCCTATTTCGAGGAGAACAAGGAGCGATACCGGCTGCCTCTTCAGCGGAGAATCCGCTATCTGCCCTTCACCTCCCAGCCCTTCCAACCCGCCGCCACAGTCACCGAGCGAGAGATCGAGCGCGATTACGGTGAGAACCTTCACATGTACGAGACGCCCGAGCAGGTGGGAGCCAGTCACATCCTCTTCAAGACCGCCGAGAAGGACGAAGAGGAAGTGCGGCAGCTCGCCGAAACGGTTCTCGCCCAGGTGGAGGCGGGCGGTGACTTCGCCGCCTTGGCTGGTCAATATTCGGAAGACACGTCGGCCGAGCAGGGAGGCGACCTTGGGTTCTTCGGGCGCGGAGAGATGGTGCCGGAGTTCGAGCAGGCAGCGTTCTCTTTGGAGGTAGGTGCCACGTCCGGCTTGGTAAGGAGCCCCTATGGCTTCCACATCATCAAGGTAACCGAGCGGCAGGCTCCCCTCACCCGTCCCCTCGATTCGGTGCGAGACGAGATACGGAATCGGCTGGCGCAGCAAAAGGCGGTGGAGCTCATGGAAGCTGCGGTGCAGCAGGCCAGCGAATACCTGCGCTCCACGAATAACCTGGAGGGATTCGACCAACAGTACGAGCTGTTGACCACCAAGGAGACCCCTTTCTTCGGCCTGCGGGACACGATTCCCGAGCTGGGAGGCTCGCAAGAGCTTAGGAGCCTGGCTTTCGAGCTCCCCATCGGGAGAGTCTCGTCGCCCATTCGACAGGGTCAGGACTACGTTTTCTTCGAGGTCTTGGAAGAAAGGCCGGCGCACATCCCGGCGCTCGGAGAGATCAAGGAACAGGTAAAAAGAGATCTGTTGGAAGAATCCGCCATGGCGCGGGCACGGGCGCAAGCCGAGGAGGTCGCGCGCCAGCTCAAAGAGGCCCGCGATCCGGCGAGCGTCGCCAAGGCTGCCGGACTGGCGCTGCAGACGGCGGAGAGTTTTTTCCGAGGAACGCAGCTCCCCGAGGCGGGACGTTCCCCCGCGGTGCAAGAGGCCGCGTTCTCCCTGGGAGAAGGCGTGTTCTCTGCACCGCTTCCCTCACCCGACGGTTACGTCATACTTCGCGTCAACGAGCGCACCGGCTACGATCCCGCAGACTTCGCAACCCAAAAGAAAAGCTTCACCGAGCAAGTCCTCGCCCAGAAGCGCCAGCAGTTCTGGGCCGCCTACCTGCAGGCCCTCCAGGAAAGATCCTCCGTTCAAGTGTATCAGGACGTACTGCGCCGGCTTACCGGCTGACGGACAGACTGAAAACCACCCATGAAACTGGATCTCCGTGAGAGCAACGGTGTGGCGATTCTGGAAATCGCTGGACAGCTCAATTCCGGAGGCAGCGATCAAATGCTCCAGGAGGCCATCGATACTCTGGTGGCTTCCGGCCGAACGCGGATTCTGGTGAACCTTTCGCGGGTCGACTTCATGGACAGCGCGGGAATGGGGGAGCTGGTAGCCAGCCACCGCATGGTGGAGCGTTTCGGTGGGAAGCTGAAGATCCTGAGCGCTTCCCCAAAGGTTCAGAGCACTCTATCCACCTCAAAGCTCCTACCCCTCTTCGAGGTCTTCGACGATGAGGTCGAGGCAATCGCCAGCTTCGGCAAGGAGCTGGCCTAATTAGCGAGTGGAGAACACCGAGCGAACGCAGCCGTGAGCCATCATTCGTGCCGCAGAGCTTCCAGCGGGTTCTTGCTCGCCGCTTGCCAGGCCGGGTAGATTCCGAAGCCCAAGCCGGTGGCGGTGGCCAAGGCCAAGGCCATCAGAATCGCCGCCGGGCTGGTGGCGGTTGCCCATCCGGCGAAACGAGACACCGCCAGCGAGCCCAGAACGCCAAGGACAACTCCCACCGCCCCGCCCGCTCCGGTCAACAAAATCGCCTCACAGAGGAACTGCTGTACCACGTCGGCACGAGAGGCGCCCAGCGAACGGCGCACTCCGACCTCGCGCGTCCGCTCGCTAACGTTCGCCAGCATGATGTTCATGATGCCGATCCCCCCCACCAAGAGGGAGATGACGGCGATCGACCCCACCACCACATTGAACTGAGACCTCGTTCGCTCGTAGCCAGCCAGGAGCTGCTGGGGAACGACGAGCTCGAAGTCCTGCGCGCCCCGGTGACGCCTTCGCAAGAGCGAGTCAATCAAGCGAGCGGAGCCGCCCACTTCGTCGGAGCTTACGATGCTGATCGCGATCTCATCGATGGCATCCCCCGGCGCCGGCAGGCAGGTCAGAGGAGCCAATGCGATTCGATCGATGTCTCGACTTCCCAGTCGAAGGCCGCGTTTCGCCCGCCCACGCGGCGCCAGGGTTCCCACCACCGAGAACCACTCGCCCCCCAGCCGTACTCTCTCTCCCAGGGCGTCCTGGTACGGGAATAGGCCCTCCGACAAATCATGCCCCAGCACCACGACGCGCTTCGCGTCTCTGAGATCGGCATCGGACACGAAACGGCCGGCCGCTATGACGATGTCCTCAGTGCGGGCGAAAGACGGTGTGGTCGCCACCACCAGGGCCTCCTCCCTCCGCTGGCCGGCGGCAACCTGAACCGACCGCTGCCGCACCGGAGCGAGGCTCGCCACCGTCGGGCACACCTCCGAGATGGCCTCCGCGTCCCGCAGCGTGAGCCCGGGAGACTGGATGGACGCCGCTTCGTTCTGGGCTTCGTCGGAAAACTCGCCCGTCCTCACCGAGATCCTGGTCAATCCCAACTTCCCGATCTCGGAGAGAACCTCCCGGCGGGCCCCCTCTCCGACCGACATCATCGCCACCACCGCCGCCACCCCAAACACGATCCCAATTGCGGATAGGGTCGAACGGAGTTTGTGGAGCGCCAGCCCCTGCCACGCCAATCGGGCGAGCAAACCGGGGCTCATGACGTCTCCCCGTTGGTCTGGCGGGCTCGAACCAATCGGCCATCCTTGAGCTCCACGATCCGCTGCGCTCTGCGCGCCACCGCTTCGTCATGGGTGACCAGAACGATCGTCCTGCCTTGGTCTTGAAGCCCCAGAAGGAGATCGAGGACGTGCTCGCCGGTCTTGGAGTCGAGGTTCCCGGTGGGCTCGTCGGCCAGGAGAATATCTGGATCGTTGACGAGCGCTCTCGCCAAGGCCACTCGCTGCGCCTCCCCCCCCGACAGCTCCGCCGGCCGGTGGGCGGCACGCTCCGCGAGTTGGATACTTTCCAAGACGGCTAACGCTCGGCTCCGCCACTCCCCGCGAGGCCGATCGCTGTAGAGAAGAACGGTCTCGATGTTCTCCACCACCGTCATCTGCGGGATGAGGTTGAAGGACTGGAAAAGGAAACCGAGGCGGCGATTGCGCAGACGGCTGGCTGCCCGATCGTCGAGGCGAGCAATGTCCTCGCCCTCGAGGAGGATTCTTCCCGAGCTGGGTGTATCCAGGCAGCCCAAGAGATTCAGCAAGGTGGATTTTCCGGAGCCGGAGGGCCCCATGATGGCCACGAAGCTCCCCCGATTCACCTCAAGACTGACGCCGTCGAGTGCGACGAGTGCGTTTTGGAACCGAGGGTAGACTCTGCTTACTTCGACGGCTTGAAGAAAAGGCGGAGCAATCATCGGCGGCGGTGAAACCCGCGACAAGGGACTTAGGGGTCGGCCTCGATCGGTGAGATCGCATCCAGAAGGCCTGTCCCTTCGCTACCTAGAGGCCCACCTTCGCTGGCAGGATCGCGGAGGAGCACCCTCTCTCCCACCTCGAGCCCTGCTTCCACTACGACGTGGTTCTCGTTGCTGGGACCGGTCAGGATCTGTTGCACCTCCGGCCTTCCCTTCCGTAGCACGTAGCAGTACCGCCGGCCAGCCCGCTCGAAAACCGACTCCAAAGGCACGAAACGAGCCTTTTCGATCCGCTGGACCAGCAGCTCCACGCGCGCGCTCATGCCGGGGCGGAGACGAGGATCCACGTCTTTCACCCGGACGGTTACCTGAAAGTGCTTGCTGCCCGGCCCCCGCTGTTCCTCCTGTTGGGCGAGAGTTCCAATGAAACTCACCTCTCCTTCCAGCCGGAGATCCGGGTAAGCTTCCACGAAGACCAGGACCCTTTGGTTCCTTTCCACTTTGTGTATGTCCGTCTCTCGAACCTGCGTCTCGACGACCATCTGGGAAAGATCCGGCACCATGAGAATCGGCTGATTGGGCCAAACCTGATCCCCAACCTGAACCTTGCGCTTCTCGGTCCCGAAGAAAACCTCCTGGTAAATGACCATGCCCTCCACCGTGGCTCGGATCTCGCTGTTGTCCAGGTTTTGTTTGTCGAGCCCGAGTTTTCCACCGAGTTCCGATACCTTGCTCTGGGCGAGAGTGAGCGCCGCTTCCGCCTGGGACAAACGGTAGGAGGCGGCTTGCTCCAGCTGACGGAGTCCCTCGTTCCGGTTGTGGAGGGCGGCCCGCGCCCCCTCGACCTCGGCGGGGCGGGTGTATTCCATGTAGGTTTGGTGCCTGACCTGAAGGAGCTCCAGATCCTCCCTCGCCTTCTCCACTGCCTGGCGCGCCCGGTCCAGCTCCAGCTTGGTAATGAAACCCTCCGCCAGGAAAGGCTCCAGATCCTCGTAGTTGGCGATGGCTTTTTCCAACTCTCGGCGGGCTTGGGCGACCTTCACCTCCGATTCGGCCTCGGCCAGTTTGCCTTTTCCATCGGTCACGCTTTTGAGCTCGAGCTCCGCCAACCGCTTCTTGGTCTGCGACTCGGCCAGCTCTTCCGCGTTTCGGAGTCTCATGAGCTTCTGATCTTGCTCCGCCTCCACCAGTTCCGCGTGTGCCTGAGCGAGCTGAGCCTCGATCCGTCGAAGCTCCTCTTGGAAAGGAGTCGGATCGAATCGCACCAACAGATCCCCGCGCTCGACGGTTGAGCCTTCCGGGGCGAGGAAAAGGATCTTGGCCTGGTCGCCGGGAATGGACGAGGAATAGCTCACCGAACGCGATGCCTGAAGGGTTCCACTCTCCACGACGGTCACCTGGAAGGGTCCCTCCTGGACGGCGGCCAGCAGCAGGGCCTCCTCGTCCCCCCCCCGCGACACGGCGAGGGCGAAGATCGAGAGGGATGCGAACCCGCCGAGCAAGGCCCGACGCGGGTTCTGGCGCCCCCAGGCGGCTACCCGTGCCGCAGGCTCCTTCAGGATGGACGGATAGGCTTCGAGATAAGGAGACCGGACGACCTGGCGCGCCCTTCGTCCCCACTTGCCAACCACCGCGCCCGCGCTGCGAACCGCTTCCCAGGCGCTGGCCAGTACCGATGTTGGAGCTAATGACATACGCCTATTCCTTCAAGGATGGTGTCGGGCCGGCGGCACGGAGCCATCTGGCGCGAACTCCTGGTGAAGATCCAAGGTGCCGGTGACACGTTTCATCTCAATGAGCGCCACGTTGTAGTCCGCCACCAGAGACACGTAATTGCTTCTTGCAGCGATGAGGTTGTCCTCCGCATCGATGATATCGAAGTTGTTCGCCAAGCCTCTTTGGTAACGCAAACCCGCCAGACGGAGCTGCTTCTCCGCGAAGTCGATGTTTTTCTCTTGCAACAAGATGCTCTTGCCGATGCGATCCACGTTGCGGCAGGCGGCGCGCACCTCTCGGGTGATGTTGTACTCGAGCAGCCGCACCGAGCGCCGGCCTGCGTCCAGCTCCAGCTGGGTTTGCGCCACCGAGGCCCTTTCCGCTGACTGATCGATCGCATAGCTGGTGCTGAGGAAAACACTGACCGCGCTTTGGTCCAGATCGAAGCTGTCGCTCAACGTGGGGCCCAAGCCCGCGCGCAGGTAGCGAAAGTTGAGATCGAGCTGGGGAAGCAGGTTCTGGCGCGAGACCGAGAGGGCCCGAACCGAATCTTGGACGCGTTCCTGCTCATCGCGAATCTCCAAACGATTGGCAAGGCCCAGCCGAGTTTGAGCCTCGATATCCAGCACCACTGGTTGATACTCCGGCTCCGCCGTCTCCAGGAAGACCTCCTCTTCGGGATTCAGGCCGAGGTTGAACTTGAACGTGTCCATGGCAAGCTCCAGAGCGTCCTCCCGGTTGATCAGGCTCTCTTCGGCCTGGGAGAGCAGGAGCTCGGCGCGAAACACATCGAGCTGAGAAGCGAGGCCTACCTCCAGTCGAGCCTCGGAAGCCCGCAGCAGCTCCTGGGAGCGCTCCACCGATTT